>DASSQC010000491.1:0-12808 GCA_035702705.1 Burkholderiaceae bacterium
ACATCGTGACCGATGTGGTCGAGCGCGCCGAGCCGGGTACAGCGGGCATGCCGCGCGAGCTCTCCGCGTGGGCATCTGCACGTCTGGCGGACTTCCGTCGCGCAGACGGGCAACCCAAGCTGATCCAGACCGACGCGGGCGAATGGCTGCAGCGCGCGGACTACCGCACGGAGGACGGCGGCACGATCACAATCAGCAGCGATGTGACTCACCTGCGCCGCGCGGAGTCACAGGCGCGCGTGCTTGCGGCGGTGGCCCAGGTCACGAGCAACGGCATGGCCATCAGCGACAGCAAGGGTCGAGTCACCTGGGTGAATCCGAGCCTGGAGCGGATGAGCGGCTTTTCGGCCAGCGAGCTGATGGGCAAGCGTCTGCACCAGCTGCTCGTCGGTGCAGATGGCTCGACCGACAGCTTGCAGTGGATCGTCGAGCGCATCGAGGCGGCAGAGCCCGCACAGGCCGAGCTGCTGCTGCAGCGTGCCGACGGCACGCCGTTCTGGGTGCGCTACGAGGTCCAGCTGATTCCCGGGCCGAGGGACGAGCCCAGACGGCTCGTGCACATGCTGACGGACGTGACGGAGCGCCGCCGCTTCACCAATGCGCTGGCCAAGGCGCAGCTGGCTGCCGTCAATGCGCAGCAGTCGCTCGAGGACGCCATGTCAACCGCGGAGATCGCGCTTGCCATCTACGACCGCAATGAGCAGCTGGTGCTGTGCAACAGCCGCTATGCCGCAGGGGTCGGCGAAGGCGTGACTCCAGCGCAGTTGCGCACGCGCCGCTTCGAGGACGTGCTGCGCCTGGCCCTGCAGACGCCGTCTGGTCGGGGTGCAGATGTCCCGGCCGACCGCGAGGAGCCCTTTGTAGCCGAGCGCCTGGCACAGTTCCGACGCGCTGATGGCACCCCGGTGCTGCAGCAGATGCAGGACGGTCGCTGGATCCAGCGCGCCGAGTTCCGCATGCGCAACCAGGGTACGGTCAGTGTGCGCCAGGACGTGACGCTGCTGAAGGCGGCCGAATTGCGTGCGCAGCAGCTCGCGCTGGTGGCCACGCACACAAAGAATTCGATCGTGATCACTGACGCCGAAGGCTTGACGCGCTGGGTCAATCCGGCGTTCACGCAACAGACGGGCTTCACACTCGAGGAGATCGAGGGTCGGACACCCGGCAGCGTGCTGCAGGGCAGGGACACCGACCCTGCAGTCGTGACGCAGATGCGCGAAGGATTGAAGGCGGGCACTGGATTTGCCGTCGAGGTGCTGAACTACACCAGGGACGGGCGGCCCTATTGGGCGGCTATCGATGCCCTGCCGATCCGCGACGATGCCGGGCGGGTGACGCAGTACGTGTCGGTCCAGACCGACATCACCGAACAGCGTGCGGCCAGTGCGGCATTGCTGCGGGCCAAGGAAGATGCCGAAGCGGCCAGCCAGGCACGCCGGCGTTTCGTGGCGAACATGAGCCACGAGCTGCGCACACCGACCAGCGGCATTGTGGGCTTGCTGGACTTCGTGCTCAGAGACCCCGTGACTGAGGACCAGGCGCGCTTCCTGGGCCTGGCGCGGCGCTCTGCCACCGCCCTGCTCGCCGTCATCAACGACATTCTCGATCTGTCGAAGCTTGAGTCGGGCAAGCTCACGCTTGCGCGCGAGCCCTTCGACATTGCGGGCGTGACCTACGAGACCTGTCGCACGCTGGCTGCGCAGGCTGGCGCCAAGCATCTGCGCTTCAGTGCGTGGGTTGGCGATCTGCCGCCGCTTGTCGTGGGGGATGCCCAGCGATACAGACAGGTGTTGACCAACCTGCTGTCGAACGCCTTCAAGTTCACCGACGAGGGTGAGGTGGTCGTGTCGCTGGATCAGGATCCGGAGCGCAGCGACCAGTGTGTGCTGGCGGTACGTGACACCGGGATCGGCATCCCGGCGGAGAAGCTGCAGCGCATCTTCTCGCCTTTCGAGCAGGCCGATGACACTGTGTCTCGGCGCTATGGCGGCACGGGGCTCGGCTTGGCCATCTGCGATCTGATCTGCCGCGCGATGGGTGGGCAGATCGAGGTCGACAGTTCACCCCTTGCGGGCAGCACCTTTCGGGCAAGGCTGCCGCTCGTGGCCGCAATCAGCCCGGCACCGAATCCGCGGCGCAAGCGTCTGAACGGTGACGCCATCGTGCTGTCGATGCATAGCGACGGCTGGACGAGTCCGGTGCAACGCAAGTTGGAGCAGATCGGCCTGGCGGTTCGCACTTGTGCAAGCGCCACCGAAGCCCTTGCTCTTGTCGAGCAGCCCGGGCGTGCCGCGCCGGGCATGGTGCTGATTGATTCGCCTCGCGGCGCATCTGCTCCTGGCTTCGGTGGCGTGCTTCGCGCTCTCAACAGTGCGCTGCCTGCGGAGTGTGTGCGTGTGGCGCTGCTCGATGCGGACGAGCATGGCCACTACGTTCTGCAGCAAGCGCGTGAGCACCAGTGGACCACGCTGATTCGCCCGCTCGATCCGGCAGATCTCGTCGAACTGAGCCTGAAGCGCGCGCACGACGCGACGCCAGTCAGCCCGCAGCAGCCATGTTCAAATCCCGCAGCCCGCGACAGCGCCGACGACCATGCGCCCCTGCGGGTCCTGGTGGCCGAAGACAATCCGGTCAACGCGCTCATCATCGAGCACCAGCTGCGCCAGCTCGGTGCCGCGCCCACGCTCGTCGATTCCGGCACCGAGGCCGTGCGTTTGCGCCAGGAGCAGGCGTTCGATCTGGCGTTCATGGACATGCACATGCCCGAGATGGGCGGGGTGGAGGCCACCCAGACCATCCGCATGTGGGAAGCGCAAACGGGGCAGGAATCGCTGCCGATCTTCGCACTCACCGCCAACATCCTGCCGGAGGACCGGGAGCGTTGCCTGGCAGCCGGAATGAACGGCTTCATGACGAAACCCGTGCACGTGGACGAGCTGCAGGCCGTGCTTAGGGCGCGTGGCCGCAGCTCACAGGCGACCGTCACCGGATGATCGGTATTGAGGGGAAGCACATCGGGTGCTGGCTGCGGCAGCGTGCGGGAGCCGGCCACAAATGAAAAGGGCCGCTGAGCGGCCCTTTCGGGTGGACACCAGGTCCATCTGAACCATCTGGCGCTTATTCGCTCTTGGGGGCGGGCGCTTCGCTGGGCGTCGGCTCGACGGTCTCGGGACGATCCACAAGCTCAACGAGTGCCATCGGAGCGTTGTCGCCCTTCCGGAAACCGTACTTGAGAATGCGAACGTAGCCACCCGGACGGTTCTTGAAGCGCGGACCAAGATCAGCAAACAGCTTGACCACATTGTCACGATCGCGCAGGCGATTGAATGCGAGGCGCTTGTTGGCCAGCGAGTCGACCTTTGCGGTGGTGATCAGAGGCTCAACAACGCGGCGCAGTTCCTTGGCCTTGGGCAGCGTCGTCTTGATGATCTCGTGCTTGATGAGGGCATTGGAGAGGTTGCGGAGCATCGCGAGGCGATGCGAAGAGGTGCGGTTCAGTTTCCGCAGGCCGTGGCCGTGACGCATGATGGTTCCTTTCGTAGAGTCTTGTTGGGCTGCTTCTTCTATCACCCATGCGGGGCGCGGAGCAGTGGGTCTTGCCTAGGCAGCTGCCGCAGGTCTGGGCCTTTGGTCAGCCGCAGCGGTGAGGCGTCTCCTCCGCACCGCTGATCAGTCGAATGTGCTCAGTTGCGATCGAGACCGGCGGGCGGCCAGTTTTCGAGCTTCATGCCCAAGGTCAGGCCGCGGGCGGCGAGCACTTCCTTGATTTCGTTGAGCGACTTGCGACCCAGGTTCGGGGTCTTGAGCAGCTCGTTCTCGGTACGCTGGATCAGATCACCGATGTAGTAGATGTTCTCGGCCTTCAGGCAGTTGGCGGAGCGCACCGTGAGCTCCAGGTCGTCGACCGGACGCATCAGGATCGGATCGACCGAGGGCGAGTTGCTGGAGGCGCCACGTACGATCGGTGCAGCTTCAGCGAGGATGGCTTCGGTCTGGCCTTCGAGTGCAGCAAACACGGCCAGCTGCTCGACCAGGATGCGCGAGGACTGGCGCACGGCCTCCTCAGGCGAGATAGCGCCGTTCGTATCGATCGTCAGGACCAGCTTGTCGAGGTCCGTGCGCTGCTCCACGCGGGCGCTTTCGACCGCGTAGCTCACACGACGCACCGGGGAGAACGATGCATCCATCACGATGCGGCCGATCGTCTTGCTGTGATCATCCGCAAAGGCACGGACGTTGCCGGGCACATAACCACGCCCCTTCTCGACCTTGATCTGCATTTCAAGCTTGCCGCCGGCGAGGTGGGCGATCAGGTGCTCGGGATTGACGATCTCGACATCGTGCGACAGTTCGATATCCGAAGCGAGCACGGGGCCTTCGCCCGACTTGCGCAGCGTAACGGTGGCTTCATCGCGGTTGTGGAGCTTGAACACCACGCCCTTGAGATTCAGCAGAATGTCGACAACGTCCTCTTGAACGCCATCGAGCGTGGAGTATTCGTGCACGACGCCGGCGATCGAAACTTCGGTCGGCGCATAGCCAACCATTGAGGACAGCAGCACGCGGCGCAATGCGTTGCCCAAGGTGTGGCCATAGCCGCGCTCGAACGGCTCCATCGTGACCTTCGCGGAGAAGGGCCCGACGGATTCCACTTCGATGCTGCGCGGCTTGAGAATCGGGGTATTGGCCATGCGATTTTCCTTTCAATGCACTTGCGAATGCATTCTTGAAAAAGTCATTGCCCGCCTGGGCGCTCGTGGCTTCTGAAGCCGCGAGCACCGGGCGAGCGAGAAAACCGGGTCTGAATCAGCGCGAGTACAACTCGACGATCATGCTTTCATTGATGTCCTGGGCAACATCGGCACGATCCGGAACCTGCTTGAAGACGCCCTCCATCTTGGTCGCGTCCACAGACACCCAACCGGGGAAGCCGGACTGGGCAAGCAGCTGCAGGCTGTCGATCACGCGGGCCTGCTTCTTCGACTTGTCACGAATGGCAACCACGTCGCCAGCCTTCACGCTGTACGAAGGAATGTTCACCGGCTGACCGTTGACGAGAATCGCCTTGTGGCTCACGAGCTGACGGGCTTCAGCGCGCGTAGAGCCGAAACCCATGCGGTACACCACGTTGTCCAGACGGCATTCAAGCAGCGCGATCAGGTTTTCGCCCGTGTTGCCCTTGCGGCGATCCGCTTCTTCGAAGTAGCGGCGGAACTGGCGCTCAAGCACGCCGTACATTCGCTTGACCTTCTGCTTTTCACGCAGTTGAGTGCCGTAGTCAGAGGTGCGAGCACCCGAGGTGCGACCATGCTGCCCGGGCTTCGAGTCCAGCTTGCACTTGGAGTCGACTGCGCGACGTGCGCTCTTCAGGTAAAGATCAGTGCCCTCACGACGAGAGAGCTTCAGCTTGGGGCCAAGATAGCGAGCCATTTGGAGCGTTCCTTTTCAGGGATTCACACACGCCGATTGCGTGGCGAGTCCGGCTTGTTTTCTTCGATCCAGCCCCATGCTGGATCGGCCCCTGCCGGACCGAGGGGGTTGGGCAGACGCAGAGGTCCGCGATGAGCTTCTTGCAGCCGTGCTTAGATGCGACGGCGCTTGGGCGGACGGCAGCCGTTGTGGGGAATCGGCGTGATGTCCTGGATGGACGTCACACGGATACCCACGGCGTTGAGCGCGCGCACAGAGGATTCGCGACCCGGGCCGGGGCCGGTGATGCGCACTTCGACCGTCTTCAAGCCGTACTCGAGCGCCGCACGGCCCGCCGTCTCTGCCGCCACCTGGGCAGCAAAGGGGGTGGACTTGCGCGAGCCCTTGAAGCCCGCGCCGCCTGCTGTACCCCAGGAGAGTGCGTTGCCCTGGCGATCGGTGATCGTGATGATCGTGTTGTTGAAGGACGCATGCACGTGTGCGATACCGTCGGTCACTTGCTTGCGGACCTTCTTGCGCGCGCGTTGTGCGTTGCTTTGCGAGGGAGACTTGGCCATGTTTAAACCTTGTTCAGATGCGTGATGCGGGCGCCTGGGCGCCCGTTCAGCCTTACTTCTTCAGAGCGACACCGGCCTTGCGCGGCCCCTTGCGGGTACGCGCATTGGTACGGGTCCGCTGGCCGCGGACCGGCAGGCCCTTCCGGTGGCGCATGCCACGATAGGACCCCATGTCGATCAGGCGCTTGATGGACAGTTGAACTTCACGGCGAAGGTCGCCTTCGGTGGTGAATTTGCCCACCTCGTCACGCAAACGCTCCAGATCAGCATCGGTCAAGTCCTTGACCTTCTTGCTGAATGGCACACCCGCCGCTTCACAAATCTTGCGTGCACGCGGACGACCAATGCCATAGATGGCCGTGAGGCCGATCTCGGTGTGCTGGTGGTTCGGGATGTTGATACCGGCAATACGAGCCATTTGGAACCCCTAAATTAACCTTGGCGCTGCTTGTGACGCGGATCAGAGCAGATCACGCGGACCACACCATTGCGCTTGATGATCTTGCACTTGCGGCAGATCCGCTTGACGGAAGCGAGCACTTTCATGACGTTTCTCCGAAACTCTTCTTGACCTAATCGCCGCAGACTGCCGTCTACGAGCCAGACAGGTCACCGGGCATAACTACACGCTGACCTTTTGCCGGAAGGCCATCAAGATCTTGACTTGATACCTTCCGCCGTGCGCCCCATCGGATTGCACTCGGCTACCGAGCCCGTCCTCCGGTGACGCTTGGGATGCCTAATGCTGCACCCCATCTTTTCTCACTCCATTTGCCTTCGATACGAAACTACCGAACCGGAAGGTTCATGCCCTTGAAGTTCGCCTTCTTGAGCAGTGATTCGTACTGATGGCTCATGATGTATGCCTGCACCGCAGCCATGAAATCCATCGTCACGACGACGAGGATCAACAGGGAGGTGCCCCCAAAGTAGAACGGCACGGAAAAGCGCATGTGCAGAAACTCGGGGATCAGGCACACCGCGGTGATGTAAACCGCGCCCACCAGCGTCAAGCGCATCAGGATCTTGTCGATGTAACGCGCCGTCTGGTCACCTGGCCGGATTCCCGGAACGAATGCGCCGCTCTTCTTCAGATTGTCTGCAGTCTCACGGCTGTTGAAGACCAGCGCCGTGTAGAAGAAGCAGAAGAACACGATCGCCGCGGCATACAGCATCACGTAGATCGGCTGGCCCGGCGACAGCGAAGCAGCAAGATCCTTCAGGAACCGACCGGTTTCACCGCCTGACACAAACCAGCTCGTCAACGTCGCGGGAAACAGGATGATCGACGACGCAAAGATGGGCGGAATCACGCCCGACATATTGAGCTTGAGGGGCAGGTGCGAGGATTGACCGCCGTACACCTTGTTGCCGACCTGGCGCTTGGCATAGTTCACCAGGATCCGGCGCTGCCCCTTTTCCACGAACACCACCAAGGCCGTCACAACAACCACGAGCGCAATGATGAACAGTGCAACGAAGATGTTCAGCGAGCCCTTGTTGATGAGCTCGAAGAACTGCGCCAAGGCGCCTGGCAGACCCGCGACAATGCCTGCGGTGATGAGGATCGAGATTCCGTTGCCAAGACCACGCTCGGTGATCTGCTCACCAAGCCACATCAGGAACATGGTGCCGGTAAGGAGCGAGACCACGCAAGTCAGGCGGAACATGAATCCCGGATCAATCACCAGCCCGGCCTGGGCTTCAAGCGCCAGAGAGATGCCTACAGCCTGGAACAAGCCAAGCCCCAGCGTCAGATAACGCGTGTACTGGGTCAGCTTTCGACGTCCCGCTTCGCCTTCCTTCTTCAGCTGCTCGAGTGTCGGCGAAATCGCGGACATGAGCTGGATGATGATGGATGCCGAGATGTAGGGCATCAGGCCCAGAGCGAATACCGAAAAACGCGAGAGGGCTCCACCCGAGAAGAGATTGAACAGTCCGAGGATGCCGCCTTTCTGCTGATCGAACAGAGAGCGCAGGGTGTCCGGATCAATACCGGGTACCGGGATATGGGTCCCGATCCGGTAAACGACCAGCGCGCCCAGAAGGAACAGCAGCCGCTTGCGGAGATCTCCGAAGCGGCCGGTCTTGGCGAGCGTCGTATTACTCGAGGTTGCCACGCGGAATCAGCTCCTGGTGCGCAGTTTCGGTCTGTGTTTAAGCCAGCGTGCCGCCAGCAGCCTCAATCGCTGCACGGGCGCCCTTGGTTGCGAGCAGGCCCTTGAGCGAAACACTCTTGCTGATCGAACCGGTCGCGATCACTTTCGCCATGCGTGCCAGCTGGGGTACAACGCCAGCCTGCTTCAGAACCGACAGATCGATCTCTGCGACGGGTAGCTTGTCCAGGTCGGACAGACGGACTTCGGCGTCGAACTGCTTGTCCAGCGACGTGAAGCCACGCTTGGGCAGGCGGCGCTGCAGGGGCATCTGACCGCCCTCGAAGCCGACCTTATGGAAACCGCCGGCGCGAGACTTCTGGCCCTTGTGACCACGGCCTGCGGTCTTGCCCAGACCGGATCCAATACCCCGCCCGACACGGCGGCGTTCCTTCTTCGAGCCCTCGGCGGGGCTGAGCGTGTTGAGTTTCATGGAGTCAGCCCTCAACCTTCACTAGGTACGCAACCTTGTTGATC
The DNA here is from genome assembly GCA_035702705.1 of Burkholderiaceae bacterium. Lineage (GTDB taxonomy): Bacteria > Pseudomonadota > Gammaproteobacteria > Burkholderiales > Burkholderiaceae_C > Piscinibacterium. The sequence continues at coordinate 8,621 of DASSQC010000491.1, forward strand.
ATGCCGCGTACTGCCGGCGTGTCTTCAAGCTCACGGGATTGGCGGATCTTCTTGAGACCCAGACCAATCACGGTTTGGCGGTGATCAGCCTTGCAGCCGATCGGCGAACGCACGAGCGTCACCTTCACAGTCTTGTTTGCCATGATCGACTCCTCAGCCGAGGATCTCTTCGACCGACTTGCCGCGCTTGGCGGCAACTTCAGACGGAGTGGTGCAAGCCTGCAGCCCATTCAGAGCGGCGCGCACCATGTTGTAGGGGTTGGTGGAGCCATGGCTCTTGGCCACGACGTTGCGCACGCCCATGACCTCGAAAATGGCGCGCATCGGACCACCGGCAATCACGCCAGTACCTTCGGGTGCGGGCGACATGGTGACCGCCGAGGCTCCATGCGTACCGGTCACCGCGTGATGCAGCGTGCCGTTCTTCAGCGGAATCTTGACCATCTTGCGACGGGCCTCTTCCATCGCCTTCTGCACGGCCACGGGCACCTCACGCGACTTGCCCTTGCCCATGCCGATGCGGCCATCACCGTCACCCACCACGGTCAACGCAGCGAAGCCCATGATGCGACCGCCCTTCACCACCTTGGTGACGCGGTTCACCGCGATCATCTTTTCCTTCAGGCCGTCATCGCGCTCTTCGCCGGCAGCCTTCACTTGCATCTTTGCCATGTGTCAGTCCTCAGAACTTGAGACCGGCTTCGCGTGCCGCATCAGCCAAGGCCTTCACGCGGCCGTGGAAACGAAATCCGGCGCGATCAAAGGCGACAGCCTCTATACCAGCCGCCTTTGCACGTTCCGCCACCTTCTTGCCGACCATCTGCGCCGCAGCGACGTTGCCACCCTTACCCTTGCCGCCAAGCGCGGACCGGCTTTCGGCCTCGAGCGTCGATGCAGATACAAGGGCCTGACGACCGTCTTCCGACCAGATCGTGGCGTAGATGTGGAGATTGGAACGGTGCACCGTGAGGCGCTTGACACGCAGCTGCGCGATGCGCAGGCGAGTCGAACGGGCGCGACGCAGACGAGCTTGCTTCTTGTCCATGTGCGGTACCCCTTACTTCTTCTTGGTTTCTTTGAGGACGACGACCTCGTCCGCATAGCGAACACCCTTGCCCTTGTAGGGCTCGGGTGGGCGATAGGCGCGCACTTCTGCAGCAACCTGGCCCACACGCTGACGGTCCGCACCCTTGATGAGGATCTCAGTCTGCGTCGGAGTTTCCACCTTCACACCGGCGGGCATCTTGTGAACGACAGGATGCGAGAAACCGAGTTGCAGATCCAGAGAATCACCCTTGGCAGCAGCACGGAATCCGACACCCACCAGGGTGAGCTTGCGCTCGAAGCCCTTGGTCACGCCGGTCACCATGTTGCTGGTGAGTGCGCGCAACGTGCCAGACATGGCCTTCGCTTCACGCGTTTCGTCGGCAGCAGCAAACGAAACGCTGCCGTCCTTGATTTCAATGGCCACGGCAGGGTGCACAGCCTGAGTCAGTGTGCCCAGCGGGCCCTTGACGGTCAGAATGCCGTTGGCAAGCGTCGCCTCTGCACCCTTGGGCAGAGCAACGGGAATTCGAGCAACACGAGACACGTTGATATCTCCTGTTAGGCCACGAGGCAGATGACTTCGCCACCCACGCCAGAGGCGCGGGCCTTGCGGTCGGTCATCACACCCTTGGGCGTCGACACAATCGCGATGCCCAGGCCGTTCATGACTTGCGGCAGGCTGTCGCGGCCGCGGTAAATGCGCAGACCCGGCTTCGAGACACGCTCAATGCGCTCGATCACTGCGCGACCGGCGTAGTACTTCAGACCGATCTCGAGGGTGGCCTTGCCATCCTGCTGGGTCACGCTGTAGCTGTCGATGTAGCCTTCGTCGGCCAGCACCTTGGCAATTGCCACCTTCAGCTTCGAAGATGGCATGGACACATTCGTCCGCTCAACCTGCTGCGCATTGCGAATGCGCGTCAGCATGTCGGCGATGGGATCACTCATGCTCATGTCGGAACCCTTCTTTACCAGCTGGCCTTGGTGACACCCGGGATCTCGCCACGCATGGCGATGTCACGGATCTGGCCACGAGACAGGCCGAACTTGCGGAACACGCCACGGGGACGACCCGTGATCGCGCAGCGCTTGCGCTGGCGCGTGGGATTCGCGTTGCGGGGCAGCTGCTGCAGCTCCAGGCGGGCTGCATAGCGCTCCTCATCGCTCTTGGATTGGTCGTCGATCACTGCCTTGAGCGATTCACGCTTGGCAGCAAACTTGGCCACCAGCTTGGTGCGCTTGGCTTCGCGGTTGATCAGTGCAAGCTTTGCCACTCGCGGCTCCTTAATTCTTGAACGGGAAACGGAAGGACGCGAGCAGCGCCTTGGCTTCCTCGTCAGTCTTGGCCGTTGTGGTGATGCTGATATTCAGACCACGCAGGGCGTCGACCTTGTCGTACTCGATTTCCGGGAAGATGATCTGCTCTTTCATCCCGATGTTGTAGTTGCCACGGCCATCGAAAGCGCGACCGGACACACCACGGAAGTCGCGCACGCGAGGCAGGGCCACGGTGACGAGACGGTCCAGGAATTCGAACATCCGCGCGCCACGCAGGGTGACCATGCAGCCGATCGGCATGCCGGCTCGCAGCTTGAAGCCCGCGATCGCCTTTCGGGCCTTGGTGACGACCGGCTTTTGACCTGCGATCTTCGTGAGGTCGGCGGTAGCGGCCTCGATCACCTTCTTGTCGGCGACGGCCTCGGCCAGACCCATGTTCAAGGTGATCTTGGTGATGCGAGGCACCTCCATCACACTCTTGTAGCCAAACTGCTGCATGAGCGCGGGGACGACCTTCTCGCGATACTGCTGTTGAAAACGTGCCATGTTCGCTCCGCTTATGCCTTCAGCGCTTCGCCGCTGGACTTGAACACGCGAACCTTCTTGTCACCCTCGAGCTTGATGCCGATGCGGTCGGCCTTACCCGTGCCGGGATTGAAGATTGCGACATTGCTCTGATGGATCGGCATGGTCTTGTCGAGCAGACCACCCGTCGTACCAGCCATCGGATTGGGCTTGGTGGCCTTCTTGACCACATTCACACCCTCAACGACGAGATGCTCGGCACTGACACGGGAAAGCACGACGCCGCGCTTGCCCTTGTCACGACCCGCCAGGACGATGACCTCGTCACCTTTGCGCAGTTTGTTCATCGCGCAGCTCCTTAGAGAACCTCGGGCGCCAGGGACACGATCTTCATGAAGCGCTCGGTGCGCAGTTCGCGCGTAACCGGGCCAAAGATGCGCGTGCCGATTGGCTCGAGCTTGGCATTCAAGAGGACGGCAGCATTGCCATCGAACTTGATCAGGGAACCATCGGGTCGGCGTACGCCCTTGGCGGTGCGGACCACAACAGCGTTGTAAATCTCACCCTTCTTGACGCGACCGCGAGGCGTCGCATCCTTGACGGTGACCTTGATGATGTCGCCAACCGACGCATAGCGCCGCTTGCTGCCGCCAAGCACCTTGATGCAAAGGACTTCGCGAGCGCCAGTGTTGTCAGCGACTTCAAGCCGACTTTCAGTTTGAATCATGGTGTCGTTTTCCCAACTTGTCTGACTCAGGCGAGCCCGACAGTATTGGTCCCGTGGTGCGGGTTGATGGCGCTAGGCGCCCAGATCTTCACGTTGAGATCTCAACGCGAAGCCCTACATTGTGCACCAGAAAACCGTTCAGCACAAGTGGCTGAAGCGGCTTTCCGGGTTGCCGCTCAAAGCGAGCGAGCTGCTTCGACCAGGCGTGTCACCACCCAGCTCTTCGTGCGCGACAGCGGGCGGCTTTCCGCCACTTCAACCGTGTCACCCATCTTGAACTGATTGGTTTCGTCGTGGGCGTGGACCTTCTTTGAACGGACCATCACCTTGCCGATCACAGGGTGCTTGACCTTGCGCTCGATAAGGACCGTCACGGTCTTGTCCATCTTGTCGCTGACGACCTTGCCGACCAGCGTGCGCTTGACTTTGGTTTCGCTCATTTGGCAGCCTTCTCTCGCATCACGGTCTTGACGCGTGCGATGTCGCGGCGCACCTTTTGCAGCTGGCTGGAATTACCCAGCTGCTGCGTGGCCTTCTGCATGCGCAGACCAAACTGGGCCTTCAGCAGAGCCTCAAGCTCCTGCTTCAGGGCGCCTTCGTCCTTGGTTCTC
>DASSQC010000492.1:0-3474 GCA_035702705.1 Burkholderiaceae bacterium
GCGCAAAGCCAGCCATGCCTGTTCGATCAAGGCCGTGCCGTCCTGCAGAGCGACGGGTCTAAGAAAAAATCAATTTCGGACAGAAAAGATGCCAAAATGAAAATGCCACTTCCCGCGCACCAAAAGCGGGAAGTGGCATGCTGCCGGAATAAAAATCAGTGAATTTCGGCCAGATTCAAGGCGCTGCATCAGGCCGCCACGGCCTGCGCCGTGGCGTCGGCACAGCGGCCTCAGAAGCCGACGGTCAGGCCGATCGAGGCCACGGGGTAGTACTTCAGCGAGTTGCTGCCGGCCAGGCGGGCGGCTTCGGCGTTGAGGTTGCTGCGCAGGGTGGCGCAGTCGGTGGCCGAGAGGCTGCCGCAGGAGGCGTTGACGCTGGCCTTGGCACCGCCGGTGGCCTGCACGCCCAGGTCCACATAGAAGTTCACGCCCAGGCCGCTCACATTGCCGAAGCCCACACCCAGGTAGGGCGACAGGCTGTTCTTGGCGCGCAACTCGCCGGTGACGGTGCCGATCTGCGCCGCGCTGTAGGTGACGCCGTTGATGACGTAGTTGCCGCCCGAGGGCTTGCCCGTGACTTCCACCTTGCTGCTGCCGCCGATCAGGCCGGCCGTGATGCGGAAGGGGCCCAGCGGCGTGAAGTCCAGGAACAGGGCCGGCTGCGAGAGCTTGAGCTTGCCGTCGTAGTTGATGCTGGTGTCGTCCACCGTGAAGTTGGTCTTGCCCGCGCTGTAGCCCAGGCGCGCCTTGAGCGTGGGCATCACATCCCAGCCGAGGTCGCCGCCCACGCCGTTGGTACCGGCACGCACGCCGACGCCGATCGCATGGGCACCGAAGGAGGCGCCGGCCAGCAGCGTGGTGACAAGGGCAGACAGGGCGAAATGGGTCAGACGCATGAGATCTCCGAAGCGCGATGATGTGTATGGATGACGGGGCCCGCACGCGGGCCCGCCCGGTCACCGCAGCTTATTCAATCTGCCGCGCGCTCAGGCGCCGGCAAGCAGGCTGCGGAGCGCTTCGTGCAACAAGCCGTTGCTGGCAAGCAGCGGCGAGGGCGCAAGTTGCCCGCCCTGCACCAGCGAGGCGCCGGCAAAGTCGCTCACCATGCCGCCGGCTTCGGTTACCAGCAGGTGGCCGGCGGCCATGTCCCAGGGCTTCAGGCCCACTTCAAAGAAGCCGTCGTAGCGCCCGCAGGCCACCCAGGCCAGATCGATGGCTGCCGAGCCCGGCCGGCGCAAGCCCGCGGTGTGCTTCGCCACCGCCTTGAACAGGCGCGTGTAGAGATCGAAGTCCTGATCCGGCCGGAACGCAAAGCCGGTGCCGATCAAAGATTCATCCAGGCGGGCGCAGCGCGTCACGCGGATCGGCGCGCCGTTGAGCTGCGCCCCACCGCCGCGCACGGCCGTGAAGGTCTCGGCATGGGCCACGTCCAGCACCACGGCCACCTGCGGCTCGCCCAGGTGGGTCAGCGCGATCGAGACCGCATAGGCCGGCACGCCGTGCAGGAAGTTGGTTGTGCCATCCAGCGGGTCGATGATCCATTGCCAGGGTGAGTGCGCCGTGCCGCGCGCACCCGTTTCCTCGGCCAGGATGGCGTGTTCGGCAAAGCGGCGGGCGAGCACGTCCAGGATCGCCGCCTCGGCCTCACGGTCCACGCGGCTGGCAAAGTCGCGCGGGCTCTTGGTGTCGATCACGAGATCGCCGCGTTGCGCCGCACCGGTGCGGATGACCTCGGCGGCCGCCTGCGCGGCCAGCAGCGCCACGTCGAGCGCGTACTGCAGGTCGGGTGCGGCGGGGTCGTGCACGGCAGCCCGGCCTGCTTCAGCCGCGCTGGGACTGCGGCGCGGCTGCAACGCGCTCGTAGGTCACGAAGCTGAAGGCCAGGCGCGTGTCCTTCTCGCTCACGTGGTCCTCGCGCGCCACCTCGCGCCACTGGAAGGCGGGCAGCAGCGGAAAGAAGGCGTCGCCCTCGTACTCGCGCTCGATCTCGGTGAGATAGACGCGCTGCGCCAGCGGCAGGCCCTCGGCATAGAGCTGCGCGCCGCCGATCAGCATCACTTCCGGCGCGTCACCCGCCGCGGCAAGTGCATCGGCGAGCGAATGCACCACGGTCGCGCCGTCTGCGCGCCAGGCGGCATTGCGCGTCACCACGATGTTCTGCCGCCCCGGCAGCGGCCGAAAGCGCGGCGGCAGGCTGTCCCAGGTCTTGCGGCCCATCACCACCGGCTTGCCGAGTGTGAGCGCCTTGAAGTGGGCCATGTCCTCCGGCAGATGCCAGGGCAGGGCGTTGTGGGCGCCGATGACGCCGTTGGCGGCGCGGGCGAGGATCAGGGAGAGCATGGCTACACCGCGACCGGGGCCTTTATGGCCGCGTGGTGCTGGTAGCCCACCACTTCGAAGTCCTCGAACTCGTACTCGAAGATCGATGCCGGGCGGCGCTTGATGTTCAGCTTGGGGTAGGGGAAGGGCTCGCGGGCCAGCTGGGTCTGGACCTGCTCGTGGTGGTTGCTGTAGATGTGGCAATCACCGCCGGTCCAGATGAAGTCGCCCACCTCCAGGTCACACTGCTGCGCCACCATGTGGGTGAGCAGGGCGTAGCTGGCGATGTTGAAGGGCACGCCCAGGAAGATGTCGGCGCTGCGCTGGTAGAGCTGGCAACTCAGCTTTCCCTTGGCCGAAGGCGTGTCGCCCGGGGCCACATAGAACTGGAAGAAGGCGTGGCAGGGCATGAGCGCCATCTTCGGCAGATCGGCGACGTTCCAGGCGCTGACGATGATGCGCCGCGAATCCGGGTTCTTCTTGAGCGTGTCGATCACCTGGGCGATCTGGTCGATGTGGCCGCCATCGGGCGTGGGCCAGCTACGCCACTGCACGCCGTAGACGGGGCCGAGGTCGCCGTCCGGCTTGGCCCATTCGTCCCAGATGGTCACGCCGCGCTCCTGCAGCCAGCGGGCGTTCGAGTCGCCGCGCAGGAACCACAGCAGTTCATAGATGATGCTCTTGAGGTGCACCTTCTTGGTGGTGACCAGCGGAAAGCCTTCGCGCAGGTCAAAGCGCATCTGGTAGCCGAACACGCTCTTGGTGCCGGTGCCCGTGCGGTCGGTCTTGTTCACGCCGGTCTCGAAGACGTGGCGCATGAAGGTTTCGTACTGGTTGCTGGCCATGCCGGGCAGTTTATCGGCAGGCAGGCGGCGGCATGCGGCGCTGCCCGCTGCACGGGCCCGCTTGCCGGTGTACCCCGGACCTCGGCTACCGTCCGGGCAACGTCCCATCCCTGGAGAGTGGCTTCATGCATGTCATCCGCCTCGCCCTGGTGAGCCTGCTCGCCGCCGGCCTGCTGGCCCAGGCCGCCGCCCAGACGCCGCCGACGCCGGCCCCGGCCGCGACGATCGCCGAGCCCACGCCGGTCGGCCGCTGGCACACCATCGACGACAACGACGGCAAGCCGCGCGGGGTGGTGGAGATCATCGAGCG
>DASSQC010000493.1:0-2657 GCA_035702705.1 Burkholderiaceae bacterium
GCGCATTCTAGCCCGCAGCCCTGTGCCCAGAGCGGCAAGGTGCCGCGCCGATCGGGGCGCCCACCCCCGCCGCTATACTTTGGGGTTGTTCAGGGGATGCTTTTCCGGCTCGTCCGGCACCCTCTGAGGCTCGCCACAACCGCTGGCAGCCGAGCCCGCGCACCGGTCCGATTCGCTGGACCCCGGTGCCGGACCGACTGGGCAGGACACCGACGCATCCACAAGAACCGACATGAGCGATTCTCACGACACCCCGATCAAGACCCCCAAGCAGCTCGTCTATGTAGTCGTTGCCGCCTTCCTGGTGCCGATCCTGATCATCGTGCTGCTGGTCATGAACGTGACCGGCAAGAAGAAGGAAGCCGCAGGCTCCGAGGCCTTTGCCGACCGTTCCGTGGCCGAGCGCATTGCCCCCGTGGCCCGCGCCGTCTACACCGACCCGAATGCGCCCAAGGTGCTCAAGACCGGCGAAGAGGTCTACAAGGCCGTCTGCACGGGCTGCCACGCCGCGGGTGCGGCCGGCGCCCCCAAGAGCGGTGACGCCGCTGCCTGGGCCCCGCGCATCAAACAGGGCCTGGACACGCTGGTGAAGTCCGTCATCAACGGCAAGGGCGCCATGCCCGCCAAGGGCGGCGGCTCGGATCTGGATGACATCGAGATCGCCCGTGCCGTGGTCTACATGGCCAATGCAGCCGGCGGCAAGTTCCAGGAACCCGCGGTGCCGGCGGCGGCTGCAGCACCTGCGGCCCCGGCAGCGGCTTCTCCGGCTGCTGCACCGGCGGCTCCTGCTGCCGCTGCTGCGCCCGCCGCTGCCCCGGCCGTGGCCACCGCTGCTGCTGCACCCGCCGTGCAGACCGTGGCCGCCGGCTCGGGCGAGAAGCTCTACAAGGCCGTCTGCACCGCCTGCCACGCCGCCGGTGTGGCCGGTGCCCCCAAGAGCGGTGACAAGGCTGCCTGGGGTCCGCGTGCCGCCAAGGGCGCCGACGAACTGGTCAAGACCGTGATCTCCGGCAAGGGCGCGATGCCCCCGCGCGGTGGCGCCGGTGGCGCATCGGATGCCGAACTGAAGGCTGCGGTGCAGTACATGCTCGCTCAGCTGAAGTAATTCATCCAAGCACAAAGCAAACGGGGCGCTTGAGGCGCCCCGTTTTGTTTTGCTGCGCGGTACGTCGAGAACGCACCCGCGCCCCGATACCGCTTTGCGGCTACTTCGCCGCCTTCCTGGCCGCGCCCGTCTTCTTGGCGGCGGTCTTCTGCGCTGCAGCCTTCTTTGCAGGCGCCTTGGGCTTGGGCAGCAGCAGCATGGTGCCGCGGCAGTTCCGGGCGCCGCAGCGACATGCGTAGTTGAGCTTGTCCTGCTTGGTGGGCCGGCCGTCCAGGCCCAGGCGGTAGTCGTAGTTGAGTTCTTCGCCGGCCTTGATGTTGCGCTTGGCGTAGATGTAGACGTGCGGCTTGCCGCGCGCGTCGTCCACCTCCTCGGTCTCGCAGTTGGGGGCGCAGCAGTGGTTGATCCAGCGCGCCGGGTTGCCGCGCACGCCGGCATCGATCACATGCAGGCCGTCATCGAGCGCAAAGAAGAAGGTGTGGAAGGGATCGTCCGGGTTGGTGGGGTGACGATCATCGGCTTCGTCGTGCGTGATCAGCTCGCCCTTGTATTCGATGATGCGGGTGCCCTTGGCGATGTCGGTGGCGGCAAAGACGCCGTTGCCGTGCACGGGGCTCTTGCGGACGATATACAGGCGCGTGGGCGCAGCAGACATGGATCAGACACTCCCCTGGGAGCCCGCCGTGCGATGCTGCGCGGTCGGGCCGATCGAGCAAAGCGCGCATTGTTGCAGAAGCAGCCCCGCGCGCTGCGCGAAACCGCGCGCCCACGTGCAAACCGGGCAGCGGGCCGCGCTCACTGCGCCGGCTTGGCCTCGCCGCGCTCCACGCTCGTGGCCCACTGCACGCGGTTCAGGTCGAAGCCCAGCTGCTTGAGGCGCGCGATCACGGTCTCGCGGTCTGCCGCAGACAGCAGGGGCGTGCGCGACAGCACCCAGAGGTATTCGCGGTTGGGCTCGGAGACGATGGCCCAGCGGTAGTCCGCATCCAGCGCCACCACCCAGTAGTTGCCCTCGGCAAAGCGGATCCAGCGCAGCCAGCTCGGCAGAAAGCTCACGGCCAGGCGCGCATTGGTCTTGGTATCCACCACGCGGGCCACGCCGTCCACGCTGATGGGCTTGCCTTCGGCATCCGTGCAGACATTGCGCACGCCCACGCGGCGCACACCACCTTCTTCGGGCAGGGCCGTGTAGGTGGCGGTGGTGTCACGCATGCACTTGCGCTGGAAGAAGTTGGGGTACTTGGCGGCCTCGTGCCAGGTGCCGGCGTAGCGCGCCAGATCGACGCTGGCCACGGCGTCCAGCGGCGGCGGGCCGCCTTGTGCGCGGTCTGACGACTGCGCCTGCGCAGCGGCACACAAGGCCAGGGCACAGGCTGCGGCCGCCAGACCACGCCGGGCATGCGGAGGGTTCAACAGAAGGTTCAGGCGCATGGGCATAAGACTCGGCAGACGGGGTCGGAGCGGGTGGCGGGGTGGTTCAGGGCTGGGGGCGGCCCAAGCAAGGCGTACGCGCCGGTCCATGCGGCGGGCTGCCCATCTTGCCATCAGTCGG
>DASSQC010000494.1:0-2030 GCA_035702705.1 Burkholderiaceae bacterium
AAAACGCCGGGGCGACCCTGTGCGTCTTCGAGATGGTGCCGGCGGCCCTGGCCACCGAACTCACCGCCGAGCTCAAGCACATGGCCACCATCGGCATCGGCGCAGGCCGAAACTGCGCCGGCCAGGTGCTGGTGCTGCATGACATGCTGGGCGTCACGCCCTTCAAGCTGCCCCGATTCGTGCGCAACTTCATGGACGGCGCGCCTTCCGTGCAGGAGGCCGTGCGCCGCTACGTGGCCGCGGTCAAGGACGGCAGCTTCCCGGACGACGCCCTGCACGCCTATTGAGCCTCGTGCAGCCGCGCCCCAACACGGTGCCACGGATGCGCCAGGCGTCACCCATCGGGGCGAGGACGGGCTGCCGACGCACTGCTACGCTCCGCGCATCCGATTCAGTCTCTGGAGCACAGCAACAATGGACGCAAGAACCGGCAAGATCCTGGCCGCCGTCGTGGCGGCATCGATCATCGCGGGCGGCCTGACCGCCTGCGGTGGTGGCGGTGGCAGCAGCCCGAGTCCGACCCCGGCGCCCGTACCGGCCCCGCCTCCGCCTCCGCCCCCTCCCCCGCCGCCTCCACCACCGCCCCCTCCGCCTCCGCCTTCGGCAGGCAATGTCACGCTGTCGGGCACGGCCACCTACGACTCGGTGCGCAGCACGGCGGGCGGTCCGCTTGATTACGCCACCATCACGCAAAAGCCCATTCGCGGCGCGCTGGTCCAGGCCATCAACCCGACCACCAGCGGCGTGTACGCCACCACCAGCACCGATGGCAACGGCTTCTACAGCGTGTCGGTCCCGGCCAACGTGAACGTTCAGGTGGTCGTCAACGCCCAGCTGTTCCGTGATCCCACCGGCCCGCTGCCGCGCTACAGCATCGCCGTGCGCGACAACACAAGCTCAGATGCCCTCTACGCCCTGGGTCAGACCTGTGCCAGCGGCGCCACCGGCAACACGGCCTGCAATCTGCGTGCGGCATCCGGCTGGGGTGGCACGGGCTACACCGGCACCCGCGCTGGCGGCCCGTTCTCGATTCTGGACACGGCCTATGCCTCGGTGCAACGCGTGCTACAGGCCAATCCGAATGCCAGCTTCCCGAGCCTGAACATGTACTGGAGCGTGAACAATCGCCCCGCGAGCGGCTGCGGCGCGGACCGCACAGCGGATCTGGCCCAGGGATGCATCGGGACCTCGTTCTACGGCGGCGCACCCGGCGGGGTGCATCGGCTCTACATCCTGGGTGCGGCCAATACCGACACCGACGAGTATGACGTCCACGTGGTGGCCCACGAGTGGGGGCACTACTTCCAGGGCGCGTTCTCGCGCAATGACGCACCGGGAGGCTCGCACACCGGCAATGAGCTGCAGGACTTCCGCCTGTCGTTCTCCGAGGGCTGGGGCAATGCCTGGTCGGGCATGGTCTGGAACGACCCGATCTACCGGGACTCCCTGGGCACCAACCAGAGCCAAGGTTTTGCAGTGAACGTCAGCCGGCGAACCGGCACGGGTGCGGCGGGCGATACCCTGCCCGCGGGCTGGTTCCGCGAAGACACGGTGCAGTACGTGCTATGGAGCCTCTACAACAACCTGGGGCGCGACGCCGCCGGCTTCACGCCGATCTACAGCGTGCTGACCGACACCAGCTTTGCCGGTGGATCGCCGCTGACCGGCATCCATGCCTTTGCCGCAGCGCTGCGCGCGCTCAACCCCACGGCAGGCGCCGCGCTCACACCGATCCTCGCCGACCAGGGCATCAACACCACGGCCGACGGCTTCGGCTCCGGCGAGACCAATGGCGCCGGCCAGGCAGCCGCACTGCCGGTGTATGTCGCGTACCCGACGATCGGCAGCCCGGTGCAGGTCTGCGTGAGCAATGCCAATGGCAACGGCAACAAGATGCGCAACTTTGCCTACGTGCGTGTCACGGTGCCCGGCAGCCGCGCCTACAGCATCAGCGTGGTCGACCCTGCGGCCAGCCCGGTGTCAGACCCGGACTTCGATGTCTATCAGGGGCGCGCGATTGCGAGCGGCAT
>DASSQC010000495.1:0-8167 GCA_035702705.1 Burkholderiaceae bacterium
GTGCCGGATCTGCAACAACCCGCGGGTGCAGGCTGGCACATTCGGTCAGAATGCGCAGCGCCAGATCCAAGTCACCCTCGTAGCTCACACTGACCGGCAGTTTGACCTGGGTACGCGAGTCGGAGTGCGTATTGTTCTGCACCGGGGTGGATACCAGCATCTCGTTGGGAATGATCGCCTCGCTGGAGTCGAACCCCTGCACCACCGTGTAGCGTGTCGTGATCTGCGTGACACGCCCGTAGTACTTGTCCACAGTGATCATGTCGCCGATCCTCACCGAGCGATCCAGCAGGATGATGAATCCGGACACGTAGTTGCTGGCGATCCGCTGCAGACCCAGACCGAGGCCGACACCCAGCGCACCGCCGAAGACCGACAGCGCGCCGAGTGGAAAGCCCACGATCGACAGGCCCAGCAGCACCCCGACCAGCAGCAGCACGGCCTTGGCCACCCGCGACAGCACGACGCGGGTGCTGGAGTCGAGTCCGTCGGCCCGGTTGAGCTGCGATTCGATGGTCGTGCCGGCCCAGAGCGCCCCGAGGAGCGTCACGCCGACGGCCACCACACCGGCGAGCAGTTCGGCCACATTGACCTTGGTGCTGCCGATCGGAAAGGCGAAGCTTTCCAGCCAGTCCCAGACCGGTCTGTACCAGCCGGTGACGAGCAGCAGCAGCGTGAACCAGAGCAGCATCACGATCCAGCGCTCGAAGGATGCGATCCACGCGGCGGCCTTGAAGCTCGTGCGCAGGACATGCACCACAAGGCGCACCACGGCAAAGGTTCCCATCCAGAGCAGCGCCACCCGCACCAGCACCGTATTGAACTCGTGGTGCTGAAGTGCGGCGCGCAAGAGCAGCAGCACAAGCAGTGCGATCAGTGGTGTGCTTACACGCAAGGTGAGCTTGGCCGCCGCACGCTGCGCCTCATGCCGGTTGCGCAGCCAGCGCGTGACTGCCCAGCCCAGCGCAAGCGCCAACGCAATCGCTGCGAGCTGCCAGAGGACGGCAGCGCCGCGCAGATCCGCCATGACGTCGGCCAGATCGCTGAAGAAGTTCAATTCTGTGGCGCGCTTTGCCGCCGCATGCACGGCCGGTGCAGCAGGAGTGGTCACGGAGCAGTCCTCACGAATTCAAGGCCTGCGCTCAGGCCGGGCTGCGCTCCAGCACGGCGGCAAAGAATCCGTCCGTGTGGTGCAGATGCGGCAGCAGCTGCAGGCATTCGCCCTGCGGCGCGGGCAGGCTGGCAGGCCAGTCGACCGCGGCACTCAACAGCGCCGAAGCATCGAGCAGCCTGAACGCCGTCTGCTCGGCTGCAAAGGCCTGCACCACGGCGGCATTTTCCTCATTGAGGATGCTGCAGGTGGCATAGACCAGCCGACCACCGGGCTTCACCAGCCGCGCTGCACTGCGCAGGATCGAAAGCTGCTTGTCGTGCAGTTCGGCCACATCGTCAGGCTGCTGGCGCCACTTCAGATCGGGGTTGCGGCGCAGGGTTCCCAGACCGCTGCAAGGCGCGTCCACGAGCACCCGGTCCAGCTTGCCGGCCAGGCGCTTCACGCGGGGGTCGTTCTCGCTTTCGATCGCGATGCTGACCACGTTGGACAGGCCGCTGCGGGCCAGCCGCGGCTTGAGCTTGTCCAGGCGCTTGGCCGACACATCGAAGGCATAGACCCGGCCTGTGCCGCGCATCTGCGCGCCGATGGCCAGGGTCTTGCCGCCGGCGCCGGCGCAGAAATCGGCAACCATCTCGCCGCGCCGCGCACCCAGCAGCAGGGCGAGCAGCTGGGAGCCCTCGTCCTGCACCTCGATGGCGCCCTGCTCGAACAGCGCGGTCTTGCTCACGTTCGGTCGGCCGGAGACCCGAATGCCCCAGGGTGACAGCGGGGTGGGTTCAGCATGCAGTCCACTGGCGCGCAAGGCTTCAAGGGCGCTGTCGCGGTCGGACTTGAGCAGGTTGACGCGCAGATCCAGCGGGGCCGCCTGGTTGAGCGCCGCCAGCAGCGCGCCAGCAGATGCTTCGCCAAACTCCGCACCGAGCCGTTCATACAGCCAGTCGGGCGTGCTCAGGCGCACGGCGGGCGGCAGCGTCGCGGGATCGGTGCGCAGCAGGCCGGCGGCCTTCTTGGCCAGGGGTTCAGGGACCGCACGCGCCAGCGCAGCAGCGCCGCCGTGGCGGGCAATGGCCAGCAGCGCCAAGCGCTGCAGGGGCGCAGCATCGATCTGGGTGGCGAGATGCTCGAACAGACGCTTTTCGCGCAGCACGGCAAACACGGTCTCGGCCAGCCAGGCCCGGTCGCGCACGCCGAGCTCGCGCTCGCTGCGCAGGTAGCGCGACACGACCGCGTCGGCCGGGTACTGAAAGCGCAGTACCTCGCCCAATGCACCCACCACGTGGCGCAGGGTGGCCGGTGCGATCTGGCCGTCGGGAAAGCTGCTGGTGGCTGCGTGCTCTGCGCTGCTCATCAGTGCCCCACCACCAGGGTGGGCATGCCGGCCACAACCACCTGGCGCCCCTCGATGGCGATGCGATCCTCGACCAGTGCCCGCACCACCTGCGGCAGCAGCCGGTGTTCCTGGGCAAGCACGCGATCGGCCAGGCTGTCTTCGGTGTCATCGGCCAGCACCGGCACGATCGCCTGGGCGATGATCGGCCCGCCATCCACCGCAGGGGTCACGAAATGCACGGTGCAGCCATGCACGCGGACGCCGGCCGCGAGCGCCTGCCGGTGCGTAGCCAGCCCCGGAAAGGCCGGCAACAGACTGGGATGGATGTTCACCAGACGGCCGCGGAAGCTGTTCACGAAGCCTTCCGTCAGCACGCGCATGAACCCGGCCAGGACCACGTAATCGGCGCGCAGGGCATCCAGCGTCTTCTTGAGCATGGCATCGAAGGCCTCGCGCCCAGCGAACTGGCGATGGTCGATCACCTGCGTGGGGATGCCGGCGGCGCGCGCGACGTCCAGCCCGGCGGCGTTGGGCCGGCTGCTGATGACGGCAACGATCTTGCAGGGCCACTGTTCAGACTGGTGGGCCTTGAGGATGGCTTCCATGTTGGAGCCGCGGCCCGAGATGAGGATGGCGATGTTTTTGTGCTTCACGCCACGATTGTAGGCGGCGGGTGGGTGAAAACCCCGCCGCGCACAGGTCGCTGCCATACACTCGGCCGCGCAAGTCCTCATGCGGTGCAAGCACTGAGAAGAGGCCGCGGCTGTCACCCCTGCCCGCCGAACGGCTCAACCCTTCCAAGCCCCTCCCCCCTGATCGTCTTGCCCGGGTGGCACATGTGCCCTCCCGCATGCGGTGCGCCCGGTGGATCAAAAACTCTCATCAAGGATCGATTTACATGGCTACAGGCGTCGTCAAGTGGTTCAACGAAACCAAGGGATTCGGTTTCATTGCATCCGATGAAGGTGGTCCGGACGTGTTTGCCCACTTCTCCGCCATCCAGGGCACGGGTTTCCGCACCCTGACCGAGAACCAGCGCGTGACCTTCGACGTCACCGATGGCCCCAAGGGCAAGCAGGCGTCCAACATCAAGCCCGTCTGATTCGTCGTCATCAGCGGACGTTTCAGCATGCGAAGAGCCCGCTTGAGCGGGCTCTTCGCTTTTCCGGGCCGCGCCACGGCCATCATCCGCATCACAAACCTCGATTTCTGGAGTGCATCATGGGTGTATTCAAGTGGATCGGCATCCTGCTGGCCGCTGTGGGCTGGCTGTGCGGCGCCGTGCTGGTCGCTGCGCCGTTGATGAACAACTTCAGCGGCTCATCGGGCCTGCTGTGGCTGCTGTTCCTGTTCTGCTTTCCGACCGGCCTGTTCACCGCACTGTCCGGCATGGGCGAGCTGTCCACGGGCTCGGTTCTGCAGGTGGCCGGCGTCGGCCTGCTGCTGCTTGCCCTTGCCAGTGGCGCCCTGATGGTTGCAGGTGCGCTGGGCCTGGGCGCCGGGCGCGCCAACCTGACCCACTGGATCATGTTCTTCGGCGGGATCGTGCTTGCGCCCACCCTGCTCTGGGGCGCTGGCGCGGTTGAACGCCTCAAGCGCGGCGAGAACGCCTCCTGAGCGCACCGGGCTTCGGACGCACCGGGTCTCGCCCGGCAAAGGTGGAGCGGGGCGAGGTCAAGCACCGCGTGACCCCGGAGTAACGAGCGCTCGAAAGCGCGAGGCTCCACGAGCGCCTGCCAGCGCGAGCCCCCTGCACTACCTTTTCGCTTGTCTGGTGCGGCTTTCCAGCCGTTTTGGCCTGAAAACCCGCATGGATGCTCGATCTTGTGCTGCAGATCGAGGTAGGGCGGCACCCTACAATCGGCCGAATGCGAATCCTCCGCGGCCTGCCGCTCACCCCCTCCGATCGCGACACTGCGCTGGCCATCGGCAACTTCGATGGCGTGCACCGCGGGCACCAGGCCCTGATCGACGCGCTCAAGGCCCACGCCCGGCCGCGCGGCCTGGCCTGCGCGGTGATGAGCTTCGAGCCGCACCCGCGTCAGTACTTTGCGCAGACGACGGGCAAGCCGGAGGCCGCGCCCAGCCGCATCTCCACCCTGCGCGACCGGCTGGATGCCCTGGCTGCCCACGGCGTGGACACCACCTTCCTGCTGCGCTTCAAGCGCGAGCTGGCGAGCATGTCACCCGAGGACTTCGTGCGCAACCTGCTGGTGGCCGCCTGTCGCGCGCGGTTCGTGATGGTGGGCGAGGACTTCCGCTTCGGCAGCAAGCGCGCCGGCGACGTGGCACTGCTGCAGCGCATGGGCGCCGAACTGGGCTTTGCGGTCTCGACACTGTCGGACGTGAAGGAGAACGGCGAGCGCATCTCCAGCAGTCTGGTACGCGATGCGCTGGCAGCAGGCGACATGGACCTGGCCGCCGAACTGCTGGGCCGCCCGTATGCCCTGTCCGGCCACGTGGTTCACGGTGCCAAGCTCGGCCGCACCCTCGACTTCCCGACCCTGAACCTGCGCCTGCCCGCTGCAGAGCGCTTCGGCGAGCCGGCTGCACGCGGCATCTTCGTGGTGCAGGTGCATGGTCTGGCGCCAGAGCCGCTGCCAGGGGTGGCGAGTCTGGGCCTGCGTCCCACGGTGGATGACTCCGGGCGCTGGCTGCTCGAAACCCACCTCTTCGACTGGCAGGGCGACGCCTATGGGAAAATCGTCCGCGTGGAACTGCTCAAGAAGCTTCGTGACGAGGAAAAGTACGACGGCCTGCCCGCGCTGACGGCGGCCATCGCGCGCGATGCTGCGGCGGCGCGCGCCTGGTTCGCGGCGGCCGTGCCGGCTGGCGGCACCGCCGGCCCCCTCGGCGCCCCACGAATTAGCCTGGGGTGAGCGAAGCCGCCGTCCACCCGCACGGCCGCGTCCTCACCCCGAACACTGCCTCGCCCTTCCTGCCCGCGCGCTGCATGCCGCGCCCGGCGGGCCGCCCAAGATTCTGCCGAGACCGCAAGCCATGTCCGAAGACAGCAAGAAGCCCGACTACCGATCGACCCTGAACCTGCCCGACACCCCCTTCCCCATGCGCGGGGACCTGCCCAAGCGCGAGCCGCAGTGGGTCAAGGACTGGGAGGACAAGGGCGTGTACATGGCCATCCGCCGCGCCAGCGCCGGGCGGCCCAAGTTCATCCTGCATGACGGCCCGCCCTACGCCAACGGCGACCTGCACATCGGCCACGCCGTGAACAAGATCCTCAAGGACATCGTGGTCAAGACCCGCACGATGGCCGGCTTCGATGCACCCTACGTGCCGGGCTGGGATTGCCACGGCATGCCCATCGAGATCCGCATCGAGAAGGAATTCGGCAAGCACCTGCCCACCGACGAGCTGCAGCGCAAGGCCCGTGCCTACGCCGAGACGCAGATCGACAAGCAGCGCGCCGACTTCAAGCGCCTGGGTGTGCTGGGCGACTGGGGCAACCCCTACAAGACCATGGCCTACAAGAACGAGGCCGACGAGATCCGCGCCCTGGGCAGGATCGTCGAGAAGGGCTTCGTGTTCCGCGGCCTGAAGCCCGTGAACTGGTGCTTCGACTGCGGCAGCGCCCTGGCCGAGGCCGAGGTCGAGTACCAGGACAAGGTGGACTTCGCCGTGGACGTGGCCTTCCCGATCAGCGTGGAAGACGCACCGGCCCTGGCCAAGGCCTTCGGGCTGAAAAAGCTGCCGAAGCCCGCGGCCATCGTGATCTGGACCACCACGCCCTGGACCATCCCGTCCAACCAGGCACTCAACCTGCACCCGGAGTTCGAGTACGCGCTCATGGACGCGGGCGACCGGATGTTCGTGGTTGCCAAGGACCTGATCGAGAACAACGCCAACCGCTGGAAACTGGCGAGCTTCACCCTGGCCGGCACGGCCAAGGGCGCGGCGCTCGACGGTCTGCGCTTCCAGCATCCGCTGGCGCATGTGCATGAGGGCTATGCGCGCTTCTCGCCGGTGTATCTGGGTGAGTACGTCACGCTCGAACAGGGCACAGGTGTGGTGCACTCCGCGCCGGCCTACGGCGAGGAAGACTTCCTGTCCTGCAAGGCCCACGGCATGCAGGATGCGGACATCCTCAACCCGGTGCAGGGCGACGGCGTGTATGCCAGCTGGCTGCCCTTCTTTGCGGGGCTGTCGATCTGGGACGCCAATCCGAAGATCGTCGAGAAGCTGCGCGAAGCCGGCACCCTGCTCTTTGCCGAGAAGTTCAAGCACAGCTACATGCACTGCTGGCGCCACAAGACGCCCATCATCTACCGCGCCACCAGCCAGTGGTTCGCCGGCATGGACCGCACCGGCCACGGCGACACCCGCACCCTGCGCGAGACCGCACTGGCCGCCATCGATGCCACGCAGTTCTTCCCGGCATGGGGCAAGCCGCGCCTGCAGAACATGATCGCCCACCGCCCGGACTGGACGCTTTCGCGCCAGCGCCAGTGGGGCGTGCCGATGGCCTTCCTGGTGCACAAGGAGACCGGCGAGCTGCATCCGCGCACGCTCGATCTGCTTGAGGCCGTGGCCAGGCGCGTGGAGGCCGGCGGCATCGAAAGCTGGCAGACCGTGACTGCCGCCGAGCTGCTCTCCGAGATCGGCTGCGCGGCAGATGCGCCGATGTACGTGAAGAACAAGGACACCCTGGACGTCTGGTTCGATTCCGGCACCACGCACATGCACGTGATGCTCGGCTCGCACCCGGCCGATCACCAGTGGCCGGCCGACCTGTACCTGGAAGGCAGCGACCAGCACCGCGGCTGGTTCCATTCGTCGCTCCTGACCGGCGCCATGCTGCAGGGCCGCGCGCCCTACAAGGCCCTGCTCACCCACGGCTTTGCCGTGGACGGCGAGGGCAAGAAGATGAGCAAGAGCGTGGGCAACGTGGTGGTGCCGCAGGAGGTGTCCAACAAGCTGGGCGCCGAGATCCTGCGTCTGTGGGTGGCGAGCACCGACTACTCCGGCGACCTGTCGATCGACGACGAAATCCTCAAGCGCGTGGTGGAGATCTACCGCCGCGTGCGCAACACGCTCAAGTTCCTGCTGGCCAACATCAGCGACTTCGACGAGGCCGCCGATGCCGTGCCGGTGGATCAGATGCTGGAGATCGACCGCTATGCGCTCGCGCTCACCGCACAGCTCGACGCACAGATCCGCGCCAGCAACGCGGCCTACGAGT
This sequence comes from Burkholderiaceae bacterium, assembly GCA_035702705.1. Taxonomy (GTDB): domain Bacteria; phylum Pseudomonadota; class Gammaproteobacteria; order Burkholderiales; family Burkholderiaceae_C; genus Piscinibacterium. The sequence continues at coordinate 7,642 of DASSQC010000495.1, forward strand.
TCCACCCGGTCATCAGCAAGCTGCAGAACTTCTGCGCCGAGGACCTGGGTGCCTTCTACCTCGACATCCTCAAGGACCGGCTCTACACCACCGCGCCCAAGAGCCTCGCGCGGCGCAGCGCGCAAACGGCGCTCTCGCACATCACGCGCTGGCTGGTGACCACCATGGCGCCCTTCCTGAGCTTCACGGCCGAGGAAGCCTGGGGCTTCATCGCGCCGGGGTCGGTGACCGTGTTCACCGAGCTCACGCATGAGATTCCGGCGGTGGCTAACGCCGATGCGCTGCTGCACAAGTGGACGCTGCTGCGGGAGTGGAAGGTCGGCGTCACCAAGGCGATTGAAGACCTGCGCATGCAGGGCAAGGTGGGTGCCAGCCTGCAGGCCGAGCTGGACGTGTGGGCCGAAGGCGAGCTGCTGCATGCGCTTCAGAGCCTGGGTGACGATCTGCGCTTTGTCACCATCACCAGCCGCGCTACGGTGCATGCGGGTGCAGCGCGCATTGAGGTCACGCCGACCGGCCACAAGAA
>DASSQC010000496.1:0-2740 GCA_035702705.1 Burkholderiaceae bacterium
GGATGTGCTTGATCTCGAGCTGCATCTGCTCGCGCAACTGCTTATCGAGAGCGCCCAGCGGCTCGTCCATCAGCACCAGCTTCGGATCGAAGACGAGGGCGCGGGCCAGGGCCACGCGCTGCTGCTGGCCGCCGGACAGCGTGGCCGGTCGGCTGTGGGCCATGGCGCTCAGCCCGAAGGATTCCATCAGCTCGTCGACGCGCTGGGCGTCATGTGCGCCAAGCCCTTTGCGCCAGCTCGTCAGGCCGAAGGCAATGTTCTGGCGCACGCTCAGGTGCGGAAACAGCGCATAGTGCTGGAACAGGTAGCCCACCTGCCGCATGGGCGCGGGCACGTTGATGCCCTGCGCTGCATCGAACACGGTGCGCCCGCCCAGGCGCACATGGCCGGCGCGTGGTTCGAGCAAGCCGGCCATGGCCTGCAGGGTGAGGGACTTGCCGGCGCCCGAAGGCCCGTACAGCGCCACCACGGGTGCCTGCGTGGCAAAGGCCACGTCCAGATCGAAGCGGCGCGTGCTGTCCGACACCGTGAGCTGCAGGGCAACGTCGATCATGCGGGGCCTGTGCTCAATCCTCAGGGCGTGCCGAAGCCATAGCGGGCGAGCACGGACTGTGCCTCGCTGCCTTGAAGCCAGGCTGCAAAGTCACGCGCCAGCTGCGGCTGCCGGCTGTCCGTGACCACGGCCACCGGGTAGGTGATGGGTGCATGGCCGGTGGCGGTGAGTGCCACGCGCACCCGGTCTTTCATGAGCTCGGCATCGGTGCGGTAGACGAAGCCGGCCTCCACCTCGCCGCGCGCCACGTAGTCCAGTACCTGACGCACGTTGTCGGCAAACACGAGCTTGGGCTCCAGCGGTGCCCAGATCTGTGCTGCCGTCAGCGCCTGCTGGGTGTAGCGCCCCACCGGCACCGTGGCGGGCTTGCCCACGGCAATGCGCTTCACGGCAGGCTGGGTCAGATCCGTCAGGCGGGCGAGCGCCGGCGCGCCCTGCAGCGGCGTGATCATGACCAGGCTGTTGCTCGCAAAGTCGCGCCGGGTGCCGACGTCGATGACCTTTTGCGCCACACCGCGGGCCATGGTCTCCTGATCGGCGCTGGCAAACACATCCACCGGCGCGCCCTGGATGATCTGCTGCACCAGCGCGCCGGAGGCGGCGAAGTTGAAGCGCAGGCTCACGCCAGGCCGGCTGGCCTCGAAGCGCCTGCCGATCTCGCGCATGGCCTCCGTGAGGCTGGCGGCGGCCGAGACCGTGAGCTGCTGCGCCGCCGCGGGCAGGGCCAGAGTGAGACTGAAACCGGCCGCTGCCAGCACGGCCAGCGCGCGCAGAGGTCGATGCATATTCATGATCCGTAAGGGTGGGCCGGGCGGCGGTACAGGAAGCGGTTCGAGGCGACCAGAATCGCCACCGACACCGCCGAGATCACGAGTGCGAGCAGCATCGCCAGATCGTCCTTGCCGGCCTGTACGGCGTCGTAGATCGCCATGGAGGCCGTCTGCGTCTGGCCGGGGATGGAGCCCGCCACCATCAACGACGCGCCGAACTCCCCCATGGCCCGCGCAAATGCCAACAGCGTGCCCGCGAGGATGCCAGGCCAGGCCAGCGGCAGCGTCACGCGCAGGAACACGGACCAGCGCGACTGGCGCAGCGTACGGGCCGCGGCCTCCAGCACCGGATCCACCTGCTCGAAGGCCGTGCTCGCACCCTTGAGCACAAGCGGCAGCGCCACGAGCGCACTGGCGATCACCGCACCGTGCCAGTTGAAGATCACCGTGTAGTCGAAGTGCGTGCGCAGCCAGCTGCCCACCACGCCGTTGCGCCCCATGAGCACCAGGATGCCGTAGCCCAGCACCGTGGGCGGCAGGACGAGGGGCAGCATGCACACCGCCTCGAGCACGCGACGGCCCGGCAGGCGCGTGCGCGCCACCACCCAGCCCAGCGCCACGCCGAGCAGCAAGGCGATCAGCGTGGCCACGGCGGCCACCCGCAGGCTCAGGAGGAGCGGTGCGGCGTCGAATTCGCGCAGGAGCTCGTGCATGCCTGGATCGTAATGTAGTCGGATACATCACGCCACGTATGAGAGGACACCCCGCCCTTTCGCTTGTCTGGTGCGGTTTTTCAGGGCATGACCTTGGAAACGCTTTCCTGGTGCGGCTCTTGGGGCAGACCCCTTGGAGATCCGCACCAGACAAGCGAAAAGCAGGGTATGCCCTGCAGAAACCGGTACGCCCGACGGGTCGCCCTCAGGATTCAGGGCCGGACGCAGCGAAAACCGATGTAGACCACGGCCGTGTCGGCCGGCTTGTCCTGGAGGTGGTCGGCGCGCATCTGGGCGGCGCCGTACCACCAGGAGCCGCCGCGGGTGCGGCGCGCCGCGTTGCCGCTGGCGCCGCGCGGCTCGTCCACCCACTCCCAGGCATTGGCCCCCATGTCGAACAGGCCATTCACGCCAGCCGGCGTGGTGCCGGCGCGGGCGTGGCCGTCGCCGCGCAGGAGGCGGGCACCGCCATTCACGGCACGGGCCTTGGCGGCGCCGCCGCAGTCGGCCAGGCACTGTGCGCCGGCAGGTGAGTCGCCCGTGGGAAAGGGGTAGGTCTTGCCACGCAGGAAGGGCATGGGCGGCGTCGCGCGCTGCTCGGTGTATGCAGCGCTGACCCATTCCGCGTCGGTGGGCAGGCGGCCGCCGGTCCAGCGGCAGAAGGCCTGCGCCTCATTGAAGGTCACATGGACGGCGGGTTCGTC
>DASSQC010000497.1:0-4423 GCA_035702705.1 Burkholderiaceae bacterium
TCATACGAGAGATTGAGCACGGCGGGGGCCTGCTCGCGCACCGGGGTGAGCCAGATCGGCGCGGTGGGCAGGGCCTGATCCTTCACGCCCAGGAATTCGTAGCTGCCCTCGAGCCGCAGCGCCGGCTGACGCAGACGGCTGTCGTCCACGGCAATCAGTTCGTTGTTCTGGATGACGGGACAGGTGATCTTGTTGCAGTGCCGGAAGCTGCCTTCAATGACACTGTTGCGGATGTCCTGCGCCTCGGGGGAGTTCCAGACCTCCTGCCACGGGGCGTCAAACACATTGCCGACCGAGGTCGGCAGCCAGCTCGCGCAGCAGAGGTGGCAGGAACCATCCAGCACGTCGAGCTCCAGGAAGGGCACCGGGCAGATCTTGCCGCGCAGGCTGTAGCGCGGGTCGTTCGGATTGCGCTGCCCCTGGCAGAAGAACAGTGCGCCCTGAACCAGCGGCGATTGGCTGTGGCGGCTCATGATCTGCTCGAGCCGCTCAATGGCCGGACCCTGCTCGCCGGCCAGGAAGCGGATGACCTGCCCCAGCACCAGAGCGCCGAGCTGCTGGCTGCCGCGCAGATGCGGCGCGAAGTCCTGCAGCACCATGCTCAGCAGCACCAGCACCGGCGCATGGGCCTGGCTGGAGTCGCGCAGCTTGGCCCAGATGTCAGGGTGATCCAGGCCGTCAGCCATGGACTGCAGCCAGAGCGCGACGATCGGACGCAACTCGGCAAGCGCCTCCTGCTCGTTGAGCGGGGCGTCGTTCTGGGCAGGGGAAAGGTCGGTGGCGTGCATGCCGCGCTCCAGGCAGGGTCGGGGCGTGTTGCAGGCACCGCCTGAACACGATGCCGAAATCTTTAGCCAACGCGGAGGCTGCGCATCGCCGGATAAGCGGCGCCGGGTCGCGGCATTTCGACGGGACATCCCCTGCCCCGCCGTCAGCCCGGCCGACCGGCATGCCGCCCGGCGCCTGCGCCCGTACACTCCTCGCTCCCTCGTGAACCTCCTGTGGAGCCAGAACAATGACGATTTCCGTTGGCCAACCCTTGCCCGCCGGCACCCTGTACGAATTCTTCGAAGTCGAGAAGGACGGCTGCTCCATCGGCCCCAACCCGATCAAGGTGGAAGAGGCGGTCAAGGGCAAGAAGATCGTGATCTTCGGCCTGCCCGGCGCCTACACCCCGACCTGCTCGGCCAAGCATGTGCCGGGCTACGTGGCCCACTATGACGCGCTGCGCGCCAAGGGCGTGGACGAGATCTGGTGCCTGAGCGTGAACGATGCCTTCGTGATGCACGCCTGGGGCAAGGACCAGCAGGTGGGCGAGAAGGTGCGCATGATGGGTGACGGCAGCGCCACCTACAGCCAGGCCCTGGGCCTGACCCTGGACCTGACCGCGCGCGGCATGGGCCTGCGCAGCGACCGCTACGCCATGATCGTGGACAACGGCACGGTGACCTGGCTGGGCCGCGAAGCCCCGGGCAAGTTCGAGGTGTCCTCGGCCGAAAGCGTGCTGGCGCAGCTGTAATCGCGCTTGCGGCCAAAGCGGTGTTCGAGGCGACTCGGCACCGCTTTGTCGCCTATGCAGCGCGAAACTGCAAAGGCTTTCCGCTTGTCTGACGCGGTTTTTCGGGCAGTTTGGTCTGGAGAACCGCATGAATGCTGGACGCTGGCATCTGAAAACACATCAAGCCCAGCATCCATGCGCCTTTCCAAGGCAAATCGCCTGAAGAATGAGGCGGGACAAGCGGAAAGCACTTTGAAACTCACCCTGGATCGGACGCCCACATGACCAAAGTCGCACTTGTCACCGCCGCCGGCTCGGGAATCGGAGCGGCCTGCGCCAAAGAACTCGCCGCCCAGGGCTGGCAGGTGGCCGTGATGTCGTCCTCCGGCAAGGGCGAGGCGCTGGGCGAGAAGCTGGGTGGCATCGGCATCACGGGCAGCGTGCTGGACGAGGACGATCTGCAGCGCGCGGTGGATGCCACGCTGGGCGCCTTCGGGCGCATTGATGCGGTGGTGAACTCGGCCCCCCATCCTCCGAAGGGGGAGCTGCTGGAGATTTCGAGCGAGGACTGGCACAAGGGCCTGGACACGATCCTGATCCCGGTGATCCGGCTGGCGCGCAAGGTGGTGCCGCTGATGCAGATGAAGGGCGGCGGCGCGTTCGTGAACATCTCCACCGCATGGGCCTTCGAGCCCGAAGCCACGTTTCCGGTCTCCGCGCCCATGCGCGCGGCACTGGCCAGCTTCACCAAGATCTTTGCGGACCGCTATGCCGCGGACAACATCCGCATGAACAACGTGCTGCCCGGCTTCATCGACAGCCTGCCCGAGAAGGAAGAGCGCCGCGCCCGCATCCCGATGCAGCGCTACGGCCGCGCCGAGGAAATCGCCAGGACCGTGGCCTTTCTGGTGAGCGAGGGCGGCGCCTACATCACCGGCCAGAACATCCGCGTCGATGGCGGCCTGACCCGACACATCTGAGCCCGGCCGCAACGCCACACCCGAAAGCAGTTCAAGCAGTGAGCAGCATCCACATCGACGATCTCGAAGCCGCCATCAACTGGTGGCGCAAGCGCGCGCCCTCGCCCGACGGTGTCCACCTCGCGGCCGAGACCCATGCTCTGGCCGATCTCTACGGGCACCTGATTGCCGCGCGCAGCACGCAGGTAGACGAGGCCGACTGCTCGCTCGAAGCTCTGTCCGCCTTCGAGCAATGGGCCGCCACGCTGCCGGACTCCCCCTGCATCGCCATCTGCTCCACCAGCGTGGGTGACGAGCACTGCAGCGGCTGCGGCCGCAGCTTCGATGAAGTCACGCGCTGGACCGGCATGGGCCTCATCGAGAAGCGCGCTGTGTGGCATCGCATCACCCAGCAGGGGCATTGGCTGCGCTTCACGGCGAAGTATCGGGACCGGCTGATCGAGAAAAGCGCGCCCGGCGAAGCGGCCGCCTAGGCACTCTGGCCCCTTGCAGCGAAAGCGCAGCGCACCCTGCGACTCAGTACAGCGGCTCCACCACGTCAGCAAAGGCCTGACGTACAGCCAGCTCGTGCCAGGCATCCGCCAGCGCCTGTGCCTGCGCAATCGCCGGCTTCCACTTGGCCTCGCGCGCCTGCCAGTTCGGCCCGAAGCGCTGAAAGTCCTTGCGGTCCGGGATGCTGCCACCCGGCAGTGAGGCCACGAAACCTTCGCTCGGGCACACCAGCACCAGGGTGTCGAGCCAATGGCGGTTGGCGTCTTTATGGGCTTTGCGCCAGGGCGCGAACTTGTCCAGCCAGCCGGGCGTGATGCTGGGCGAGAAGTGCGGATAGAGCGTCAGGCCATCCAGCCGGTCGTAGGGCAGGTGCAGGTGGTAGTCGATGATGCCGCCGTCCCAGTACCAGCCGGGCGGGGCGTCGGCAATGTCCTTCACGGCATCGAGCACGAGCGGAATCGAGCCGGTGGCGACCATGGCGTCATCGAAGTTGCGCTCGGAGAATCGCACCTTGTGGTTGGCAAAGGCATCGAAGCGGGTCTCGAAGATCGGCGCCACGCCGGCATCGCCGTGGAAGATGAAGCGCTCCATGTAGCCCGCCAGCCGCCTGCGGCCCACGGCATTGGCCAGTGCCGCCTGCGCAAAGCCGCGCTTGTGCGCCGTGCTGCCCGGCCCCAGCGGCCCGCACCCGCGGTTCACCAGCACCTGCAGGCGATGCTGCGGATGCGAGAGCATGGCCTCGCGCCGCGGCAGCACCACGCCTTCGAGCAGGGTGCGCGCCACACGCGAGATCTCGCGGCTGTCGGGCTTGCCGGTGTAGCGCTGCTCCTCGATGTAGCAGCGCGCCAGATCATCGAAGGCTTGCACCGGATCGGCCGCGGCACCACAGGCCATGCGCCAGGCGCCAATCGAGGCGCCGATCAGCTCACGCCGGCGCGGCGCGGCGGCCAGCCAGGTGCCGAAGAGGTACTTGTCGAGTGCGTTGAGGATCAGGCCCTTGGGCCCGCCGGCCGCAGCGGGCAGACAGGCCACGTCCTGCGCACGCAGGCCGTGTTCACGAATGTGGTTCAGGGCCCTGGGGCCGGCGAGCAGACGGATGGGGAGGGCGTTTTTGGCAACAGCATCGGACATGTGCCGATGCTACTGAAGGCGCCTACCGAGACGGCGCTGCCAGCCGGCACCAACTGGTGGTTCCGCCGATGTCGTGCGTGTCGCACGATCGGGTGCCAAAGGCATCGGCATCGCTGCTCGAGGCCCGGGCATCGTCGTAGCTGGGGCGAACATGTTGTTCGACAAGATTTCCGGCCGCGTCATACACCACTTCGCGGCCCTCGTATTCATCCAGCCAGCCCAGCGGAAAGACGGTGTAGTCATAGCCGCCCAACTGAAGCTCGGTCGCGGCATGCACCTGCGCTTGTGCCTCGCGGGCGAGCGTGCTGCAAAACGCGTGACC
>DASSQC010000498.1:0-3238 GCA_035702705.1 Burkholderiaceae bacterium
GACGAGGCCGAGATTCGTGGTCATCGCCGCACCTACATTGGCTCAATGCCCGGCAAGATCCTGCAAAACCTCTCCAAGACTGGCGTGCGCAACCCCTTGTTCCTGCTCGATGAGGTGGACAAGATGGGGCAGGACTTCCGGGGCGATCCGGCATCGGCCCTGCTGGAGGTTCTCGATCCGGAGCAGAACCACACGTTCCAGGATCACTACATCGAGGTCGACTTCGATCTGTCCGACGTGATGTTCGTGGCGACCTCCAACTCGCTGAACATTCCGCCGGCACTGCTCGATCGCATGGAGGTGATCCGTCTGGCGGGCTACACCGAAGACGAGAAGACAGACATCGTCGAGCGGCACCTTCTGCCCAAGCAGATGAAGAGCAACGGCGTGAAGGATGACGAACTCCATGTGTCAGAGGCTGCGATCCGCGACATCATCCGCTACTACACACGGGAAGCCGGTGTGCGCTCGCTGGAGCGCGAGGTGTCCAAGATCTGCCGCAAGGTCGTCAAGCAGCAGCTGCTGGGCAAGGCCAAGGGCAAGGTGAACATCACGCCCAAGAACCTCGACAAGTACCTCGGTGTGCGTCGCTTCACCTACGGCGTGGCGGAGAAGGAGAATCAGGTCGGCCAGGTGACTGGACTGGCATGGACGGAAGTCGGTGGCGATCTGCTGACCATCGAAGTGGCCACGATGCCGGGCAAGGGCAATGTGCAGCGCACGGGCTCGCTGGGCGACGTGATGAAGGAGTCCGTGGAGGCCGCGCGGACCGTGGTCAGGGCACGCGCACGCCGCCTGGGCATCAAGGACGACCGTTTCGAGAAGCTCGATTTGCACGTCCACTTTCCGGAGGGCGCGACGCCCAAGGATGGACCCAGCGCCGGTATCGCCATCACTACGGCGCTGGTCTCTGCGCTGACCGGCATCCCCGTCCGCTCGGATGTGGCGATGACCGGTGAGATCACCCTGCGCGGCGAGGTGCTTGCGATCGGTGGACTGAAGGAAAAGCTGCTTGCCGCTTTGCGTGGCGGTATCAAGAAGGTGCTCATCCCCGAGGAAAACACCAAGGACCTCGTCGAGATTCCCGACAACGTGAAGAATCGCCTGGAGATCATCCCGGTCAAGTGGATCGATCGCGTGCTCGAGATCGCCCTGAGCCAAACACCGACCCCCTTGCCTGAAGAAGACCTGAGCACTGCATCAGGCAGCTCGACAGACGGAAAGCCGGCAAATCCGGGCGAGGTTGTAAAGCATTGATTCAGCGTGTTGCGGTGCGTTCGGACCGAGTTCGAGCGCACCGCGCTTTCGCCTTGACATGCTCAGAGAGCGACGCGTTAAATCGTTCGAAGCGGGTATAGTCCGCGACCTTTGTCGGCAGCGGGCCGACCTACCAATACGACTGACCAATCCTGATACTAGGGGGTTTAGAAAGTGAACAAGACCGACCTGATCGATCACATTGCAAAGAACGCAGACATCTCCAAGGCCGCAGCAGGCCGTGCATTGGATTCCGTGGTCGGCGCCATCAAGACGACGCTCAAACGTGGCGGTTCAGTCACGCTCGTGGGTTTCGGTACCTTCACTGTCGGCAAGCGTGCTGCGCGCTCCGGCCGCAACCCGCGTACCAACCAGCCCATCAAGATCAAGGCAGCCAAGGTGCCCAAGTTCCGTCCGGGCAAGGCACTCAAGGACGCTGTAAACTAATGGTCTTTGCGGGTGCTTAGCTCAGTTGGTAGAGCGGCGCCCTTACAAGGCGTAGGTCGGGAGTTCGAGCCTCTCAGCACCCACCACCGCAAAGCGCAAGTCACGATTGCCTGAACACAGGCAAGACGATCAGGGCGAACCGGGTTCGCCCTTTTTGTTGTGTCCTGCGCTCGTGAATCCCGAATCAGGAAGTCGGCATCGATGTTTGAGTTCATCCGTACCCACAAGCGCTTCTTGCAGTTTGTGCTGCTGATCTTGATCCTTCCGTCGTTCGTGTTCTTCGGCGTCCAGGGCTACTCGCGCTTCATGGAGGGCGATCAGGCGCTCGCACGCATCGACAAGGCCAAGGTCACCCAGCAGGAGCTCGACAATGCGATGCGCCAGCGCGTTGACCAGATGCGCCAGCAGTTCGGTTCGCAGATCGATGCACGACTGATCGATACGCCCGAAGCACGCAAGGCCCTGCTCGATCAGCTTGTGGACCAGCAGGTCGTCGCGGCAGAGATTCGCGCCAACTGGATGGTGGTGTCGGACGCCTATCTGCGTGACACCATCGCAGCCATCCCTGCTGTCCAGAAGGACGGCCGATTCGATCTCGAGCTGTATCAAAGGGCGCTGGCCAGCCAGGGCCTGTCCGAACAGGGATTCGAGGCGAGGCTGCGCAATGACATCGCGTCCGCCCGCGTGGCCGACGTCCTGGCAGCGACAAGCATCGTGCCGCAGACCGTGCTCGACAAGCTTGCCCGTCAGGCCGAGCAGCCCATCAGCTTCCGCGAGCAGCTGTTCCGCGCGGCGGACTTCGCATCCAAGGTGGCCGTGACCGATGAGGCACTGAAGAAGTACTACGACGGCAACGTGAAGCAGTTCGAGCAGCCTGAGCGCCTCAAGGCCGAGTATGTCGTACTCGATCTCGCGACCGTCTCCAAGATGGTCGACGTCAAGCCCGAGGATGTTCGTGCGTTCTATGACAAGAACCAGGATCGGTTCAAGTCCGAAGAGCAGCGCAAGGCCAGCCATATCCTCATCAAGGCCGACAAGAGCGCGCCGGCTGCAGAGATCGCAAAGGCCAAGGCGCGCGCCGAGGCGCTGCTGGCTCAGGTCAAGGCCGCACCTGCGAGCTTTGCGAAGGTGGCACGTGAAGCGTCCCAGGACGAGGGCTCCGCGCCTTCGGGCGGCGATCTGGGCTTCTTCGGCCGCGGTGCGATGGTCAAGCCCTTCGAGGATGCGGTGTTCGCCATGAAGGAAGGCGAGATCAGTGCTGTCGTGCAGAGCGATTTCGGTTTCCACATCATCCAGCTCACCGGTTTGAAGGCCAGCTCGATCCGACCCTTTGAAGAGGTGCGCTCGGAGATCGAGGGTGAGCAGCGCAAGAACCTCGCCGCCAAGAAGTACGCAGAGCTGGCCGAGAGCTTCACGAACACGGTGTTCGAGCAATCGGATTCGTTCAAGCCGGTGGTCGAGAAGATGAAGCTGCAGATCAGCACGACGGACGGCATCACGCGTGATCGCATCAACCAGCCCACGCGGCCGGGCG
>DASSQC010000499.1:0-2205 GCA_035702705.1 Burkholderiaceae bacterium
CATCCTCAGCTCGGAGACCTACAAGGCACGCGCCTCGGCAATCAACGGCGTCGAATCAGTCAAGAAGAATGCACCTCAGACGCATCGCTTCGCGCTGCATACCTCCAGCAACGGCCGGCACTACTTCACCTTGAAGGCGGCCAACGGGCAGATCATCGGCACCAGTCAGATGTACGCCACACCGGACTCGGCACGGCAGGGCATGCTCAGCTGCCAGACCCACGCACCCGAAGCGGTGCTCGAGGACCTCACCCGCTGAGTGCCTGCGCCACCACGCTCAGTGGTGGTGCTCCCACACGAGAAAGGCGTCGCGGCCCTCGGCCAGCAGGCGTGTGGCACGACCAATCGGCAGCGTCAGCACCGTCGGGACATGACCGGCCGGCAATCCCGTCAGGATGGGCGCCTTGATCTGGCTCTGGACATAGTCGATCACGGTCTTGAGCTTGAATCCACGATCGTTGGGCACCGGCTTGTACTGGGTGAAATGCCCCAGGACCACAGCCTTCTGGCGGGCAAGCACCCCGGCATGCAGCAGCTGCAGCAGCATGCGCTCGATGCGGTATGGATGCTCGCCCACATCCTCGAGGAAGAGGATGCCCCCCTTGATGTCGGGGAAGAAGCGCGTGCCCAACAGCGCGGTCAACACGCACAGGTTGCCGCCCCAGAGTGTGCCCTTGATGTCCAGGCTCCGGGCGCTGGCGCGTGCATTGACGAAGCCGACGGCCTCAAGCTCTCCGCGCATGGCTTCCAGAAATGCGTCGAGCGTGACCTCGTCGGGCTGCTCGGCCGCAAGCTGATCCGTGGCCAGCGGGCCGCTCCAGGTCACCGCACCACCGCCCTGGCTCAGCATGCCCAGGCTGAAGGCGGTGAAGTCGCTCATCCCGACCCACTGCACCTTGCTTCGTGCCAGCTTCCTGAAGTCGAGACGATGCATGAGGCGGTGCATGCCATAGCCCCCGCGCGTGGCCAAGGCTGCGTCGGCACCACTGCCGGCAGCACGTGTAAACGCAGCCACACGCTCCTCATCGGAGCCGGCAAATCGCATCAGACGTGCCCCGGCCGTCGAATCGATCTCGACTGCGCACCCTGCCTTGCGCAGCAGCTTCGCCGCCGCTGTGATGCGCTTGCGCTCCTGTACGGCACCCGCGGGCGAAAACAGGTAGATCGAGGGCTGCACCACCTGCTCGGCCGCGGGAACACCCGCCGATGGCCTGCTCTGTCGCACCTGACTCATTGCTGCGCTCCTGGGTCCATGTCTGCATCCAGCACACGGGCCTCGATGTATTCGGTGGCCACGGGATCCACGACCACGGGCGGTGCCGGCTTCTGGCGGCGCTCTGCGAAGAATCGCTTCAGCACCCCGCCGCACTCCTCGGCAAGCAGTCCGCCTTCGAATCGGGTCTGGTGGTTGAAGCTGGCACCCGTGATGTCGATGTTTCCGCCGCAGGCGCCGGTCTTGGGATCGGGGGCGCCGAACACCACCCGGGCAAAGCGTGCGTGGATCAATGCCGCCGCACACATGGCACAGGGTTCGAGCGTGACGTAGAGGGTGCAGCCCGTCAGCCGGTAGTTGCCCAGTGCCTCGGCTGCCGCGCGCATGGCGACGATCTCGGCATGCGCGGTCGGGTCATTGCCGGAGATCGGCTGATTGAAGCCGGTTGCAAGCACACGGCCTTCGTGGACGATCACCGCCCCCACCGGCACCTCGCCCACGGCCCAGGCGTTGTGCGCCTGCTCAAGCGCCTGCCGCAGGTAGATGCCGTCGTTCATTTGCTCGCCGACTCGGTGGCATCCAGCCGGGCCTTGCCCTGATCGGCCTGGCGCTCGATCTCTGCCGCCAGGGCGCGGGCCTGCGTCACTGAAGGCGTGCCACCCGGCACAACAGTCTTGGCCCCATCGGCAGCCCGTACGGTGGCGGGCGACATGACTACGCCCATCTGCTGCCGCGCGAGCAGCGCGATCACCACCACCGCGACTGCCAAACCGATCAGCCCGAGGACCGCACGCACCGTCTACTCCCACTCAATGGTTGCTGGCGGCTTGGACGACACGTCGTAGGTCACCCGGTTGATGCCGCGCACCTCATTGATGATGCGCCCGGAGACCTTCTTGAGCAGGCTGTAGGGCAGTTCGGCCCAGTCGGCCGTCATGAAATCTGTGGTCTGCACGGCGCGCAGCGCCACGACATAGTCGTAGGTCCGGCCG
>DASSQC010000500.1:0-8668 GCA_035702705.1 Burkholderiaceae bacterium
CCCTTCGGTGCGCGAATGTCCACTTCATGCGGCAAATGCTCGGCGCCATGCACACGCAGGAACACACTCGTGCCGTTGAAGAAGCCGTGGTGCTGATCGAGATGTGCAGTGCGCACCGAGAGGTCCCAGGCGTAGACCTGCATGGTCACCGCCAGCGGCCCCTTGCAGGGCGCGGCGCGCCAGGTGTCCTTGTCGAGCTTGGTGAGCGGCACGGCCTTCTTGCCACTGGCCGCCGAGATGCTGACGATGTTCTTGGCGAACTCGCGGATCATGTAGCTGCCGGCAATCCAGGCCGGCAGGCTCAGTACCTGGCCGTCGGCGGCAGGCTGTGCAATCTGGAGAGTGATCTCGAAAAGATGGGCCGCCGGGTCAGCGGGGATGATGCTGTAGGAAATCTTCTGCACGGTCGCGGTCTGCGGGGGTATCGATGTCGAGCAGGATACCGGCGTCGTCGCAGTCCATGGTCCGGAGCAGATGGCTGTCCAGCACGCTGCGTGCACCTGCATCGCCCCGCAGCGCCAGCAGCGAGGCCTGGCAGCGCACGCTGAAGGCCACCGGATGCCCGCGCAGGCCGCCATGCACGGGCGCCACGCAGTCGGCCTTGCCCAGGCGCAGCTGCCGCGCGACCTCGCGGATGGTGCCCGGCGCCACGCAGGGCATGTCGGCCGGCAGCACCAGCCAGCCGGCAGGCGACTGCCAGGTGGCCACCGCCTGGGAAATCACATCGCCCATGCCGCCACTGCACAGGTGGTGCGGAATGTCCTCGCGCCGCGCAATCTCCAGGATCGAGGGCGGCGTGTGGCTGCTCACGCACAGGCCGATCGGCAGGCCCGCAGCCTGCACATGCCTGAGCGTGAGCGAGAACACGCTGGCGTCGGCCAGATCGGCCGTGAGCTTGTGGGTGTCTGGCTGCTCCTCGCGCCAGCGGGTGGCCTGGCCGGCGGCCAGCAGCAGGACGATGGGGCTCAGGGTCAGCATGGTTCAGGCGTCGATGGGGTCATGAGGCGTCTTCGGCAGTTCGAGCGGCAGGCTGAGCTCGACCACGAAGCCCCGGTTGGCCACGGGCAGCTCCACCCGGCCACCATGGGCCTGCGCCACCAGATCGGCCAGCGCCAGGCCCAGGCCGATGTCGGTGGCGGGCGTGCCGCCTTCGAGTGCCAGCCGCAGATCCTGCCAGCGCAGGGCGTCCACGCCCGGGCCGTTGTCGCTCAGGCGCACCACCTGCGGCCGGGGGGTCTCCACCTGCAGCTCGGTGGCGCCGTGGCGCACCGCATTGTCCAGCAGATTGATCAGCGCCGCGGCCAGCAGGTCGGGATCGGCATTGACGGGCAGCGCATCCTCGGCCACACGCACCTCCAGGCCCTGCACCGGGATGCGGCGCATCAGCTCGACCAGGTTCACGGCCTGACGCTTGAGGTCCACGCCGCTGCGAAACAGGGTGAGGATGGCCGTGACCACATGCGACAGACGCCCTGCAGCCTGGCGGACCTGCTGCAGGCGCTCGGTCAGTTCGGGCGGGCTGGTCTTGAGCGCCACGGCCAGCTGCGCGTCCATGCCGGCCAGCGGCGTGCGCAGGGCATGGGCGGCGTGGGCGGCAAAGGCGCGCTCCTGGGCCATGCGGCGCGCCAGCCGTGCAGTCAGCTCATCCACCGCGTCGTGCACCGGCTGCAGCTCGGCCCGCTCGGCGCTGCCCAGCGTGGCACGGGCGTCCAGCGGGTCGTGCTGTGCCAGGCGCGCAGACAGGCGCTGCAGCGGCAGCAGCTCGCGGCGCACCACCACCCGCAGCCACACCAGCGCCAGCAGCACCATGGTCACGGTGGCCAGTCCGGTGTTCAGCGCAATGTCGGTCTGGGCCTCGACCCGCTCCGCGTGGGTCTGGGCCACATAGAGCATGCGCCCCTCGTGCCCCAGCGGGCTGCCGTACACCCGCCACGCCCCGGCATCGAAGAAGCCGGCGGTGGACGCTGCACGGAACGGACCTGCAGGCGCCGAACTGGAGCGCGCCACGACGCGCGCCGTGGCGCTGCCCACGTGCTCGACCACCTGCCAGGCAAACCGCCCGCTCTCGCGCATGCCGTCGGTGGCCTTGTCCAGGCGCATCTGCAGGCGCGGCTCGTCCAGCGCACGCTCGTCAGCCAGCAGCACCGCGAAGATCCGGCTCGAGGACTGCAGTGAATCATCCATGAGCTCGTGCACCTCGCCCTGCACCGCCAGCCACACGGCCAGGCCGACGGTGACGCTGACCAGCGCCGCATGCAGCATGAGCACGCGACTGAAGGCCCGGCGGATCGATTGCGGCTTCATGCCTGCGCCTCCAGGCTGAGCCGGTAGCCCAGGCCGCGCACCGTCTGCAGCAGATCGCGCCCCAGCTTGCGGCGCAGGCTCGACACATGCACTTCGAGCGCGTTGCTGGACACCTCGCCGGCCCCGCCCAAGGCCAGCTGTTCAAGCTCGTCCTTGGACACGATGCGGCCGGGCCGCAGCGCCAGGGCCTCGAGCACGGCCCATTCGCGCGCCGTCAGTTCCACCGGCTGCTGGCTGACGCGCACGCTGCGGCCGGCCAGGTCGATCAGCACGTCGCCACAGCGCAGCCCGGCCTCGGACACGCCCGACTGGCGCCGCATGACGGCGCGCAGGCGCGCGCTCAGCTCCTCGGGTGCAAAGGGCTTGACGAGGTAGTCGTCGGCACCGGCATCCAGGCCGCTGACCCGGTCGGCCAGCAGGTCGCGGGCGGTGAGCATCAGGGTCGCCGTGCGATCACCGCGCGCCCGGCGGCGCAGCAGCCATTCGAGTCCGGAGCCGTCGGGCAGGGACCAGTCGACCAGATAGGCATCGAAGGTCTCGACCGACGGCGCGTTGGCCTCGGCCAGGCGCTGCGCCCAGACCACTGCATGCCCCTCGGCCTGCAGGAAGTCGCGCAGGCCCGAGCCCAGCAGGGGATCGTCTTCAATCAGCAGCAGTCGCATGCGTGGGTGTGGTCTGTTTCTGCCATGCGCGGCTCAGCGATGCGCCGAAAGCGCAACTGCCCGCATCACGCGCCAGTCTGCTTCAGTTTCGCTTCAGCTTTGCTGGGCATGCTCGGATCATGGAAAACCCGAGTATCGACCCGAAACCCGCCCCGGTTCACACCGGCCCCGGCACCTGGCGCCTGCAGGCGTCGGTGGAGTGGGTCATTGTCGCCCTGTGCCTGTTCTGGCTGCTGTCGGCCAACAGCGCCTTCCTGTCCGGCGCCCTGAAGACGCGCGCCTGGAACGAACCCGGCACCTGGGCCATGCTCGCCGCCATGGTGGGGCTGGTGGTGGCCCTGCACGCCGCGATCCTCGGCCTGCTGCTGAACCGCTGGACGCTCAAGCCGGTGGCCGCGGTGCTGCTGGTCGGCACGGCGCTGGCCTCGTTCTACATGCAGCGCTACAGCGTCGTGCTCGATCCCTCGATGCTGCGCAACGTGCTGCGCACCGACTTTCATGAAGCCCGGGAGCTGCTGTCCTGGCCGATGCTGCTGCATGTGCTGCTGTATGCCGGCCTGCCCATGCTGCTGCTGCTGCGCGTGCAGGTGGTGCACAAGCCCCTGCCGCGCGCCCTGCTGCGGCGGGTTGTCTTTCTGGTCGGCGCCCTGGTGCTTGGCGTGTCCAGCGTGCTGGCCGCCTTCCAGCCCCTGGCCTCGCTGATGCGCAACCAGAAGGAGCTGCGCTATCAGCTCACGCCCGCCAACTATCTCTACTCCGTGGGCAGCGTGGTGGCCGGCGACCTGCGCGGTGCCGCGCGACCGCGCGAGCCCATCGGTCTGGATGCCAAGCCGGGCCCGGGCTGGGCGCAGGCCGAGCGGTCGCGCCTGATCGTGCTGGTGGTGGGCGAGACCGCGCGTGCGGCCAACTGGGGCCTGTCCGGCTATGCGCGGCAGACCACGCCCGAGCTGGCCAAGCTGCCGGTCATCAACTTCGCGCAGGTCACCAGCTGCGGCACGAACACCGAGGTCTCCGTGCCCTGCATGTTCGCGCCCGTGGGTCGGCGCGACTACGACGAGAGCCGCATCAAGGGCCAGGAGAGCGTGCTGCACGTGCTGGCCCGCGCCGGCGTGCAGGTGCGCTGGGTCGACAACCAGTCGGGCTGCAAGGGCGTGTGTGACGGCCTGCCCACCGACTTCGTGGCCTCGCTCAACCCGCCGGGCCTGTGCGCCGACGGTCGCTGCCTGGACGAAGGCCTGCTGCCCAGCGTCGATTCCGCCCTGCAGCGTGCATCGGCCGCGCCGAAGCCGGGCGTCGAGGTGCTTGTGCTGCACCAGCTGGGCAACCACGGCCCGGCCTACTTCCGCCGCTATCCCCCGGCCTTCGCCCGCTTCACCCCGGCCTGCCGCGATGACGATCTGCAGCGCTGCAGTCTGGAGGAAATCCGCAACGCCTACGACAACGCCCTGCTCTACACCGACCATCTGCTCGGCAGCATCGTGGCGCGCCTGCAGGCTGCCGGCCCGCGGGTCGAGACCGCCCTGTACTACGTCTCCGACCACGGCGAGTCGCTCGGCGAGAACCGCATCTTCCTGCATGGCCTGCCCTACGCCATTGCGCCCGATGTGCAGAAGCGCGTGCCCATGGTCATGTGGTTCTCGGACACCTTCAGCAAGCGCACCGGCCTGAACGAGGCCTGCCTGCGCCAGCGCGCCCAGGCCGAACCCTTCAGCCATGACCATCTCTTCCACACCCTGCTGGGCATGGCCGATGTGCAGACCGCCCTGTACGAGCGTGAGTTCGATGCCCTGGCGCCCTGCCGCGGGGCGGGCAAATGAGCGCCGTGCTCGGCCCCGTCACGCCGCCGGTCAGTCTGGCGCGGCAGCGGCTGCGTCTTGACCTGCTGATCGCCGCCGCCGCACTGCTGCTGCTGGCGGCCTGGGATTTCAGTGGCACCGATCTTCGCGTGAGCCATCTGTTTGCCGATGTGCACGGCTTTGCCTGGCGCGACCAGTTCGTGCTGGCCAAGGTGCTGCACGATGGCGGCCGGATGCTGGGCTGGGTGCTGCTGGGCCTGATGCTGCTGATCGCCCTGCGCAGCCCGGCAGACGGGTCGCATGACCGTCCGCCGCGCACGCTGCAGCTGCAATGGATCGGCGTGATGCTGGCCTGCGTCACGCTCGTGGGCTTGATCAAGCGCTTCAGCCTGAGCAGCTGCCCCTGGGAGCTGGCCGAGTTCGGTGGCGTGGCGCACTTCGTGTCGCACTGGCTGCCGGGCGTGCGCGATGGCGGCCCCGGCGGCTGCTTTCCGTCCGGTCATGCCGTGACGGCCTTCTCCTTCTTCGGCGCCTGGCAGCTGTGGCGGCCCTGGCGGCCGGCGCTGGCCCGCTGGATCCTCGCGAGCGTGCTGCTGCTCGGTGCCCTGTTTGGCGCCGTGCAACTGGCGCGCGGCGCCCATTACGTGAGCCACACCCTGTGGACGGCCTGGATCTGCTGGACGCTGTGCGCGCTGGCCGCCGCCTGGCTGCACCGCCATCTGAATTCATCCGATCGGAGTACTGCATGAACGCCCCTTCCCGCTGGCTGCTTGTCTGTCTTGGCGGCACCCTGGCCGCCGCCGGTGCCCATGCGCAGGTGAGCTCGCCCGACATGCCCGCGCTCAGCCCGAGCAGCAGCGTCTCGGCCGCCGCAGCCGCTGCAGAAGCAGAGCGCGACGCAGCCCGCGAAACACAGCGCATGCGCATGGCGATTGCCAACGCACGCCCCGACCCGGCGGCCCTGCTCGACCTGCCACCCAGCCGCGTGGACCCCGAGGCCACGCCCAGCAACTTCAGCTGGCTGCTCGGCCCTGCCATCCTGAACACGCCGGCCTACTCCGGTGCCGGCACCCGCAAGTGGAAGGGCCGCATCCTGGCCTCGGTGCGCTGGGGCCGCTTCAGCTTCAACGGCCCGCGCGCCGGCATTGCGCGCAGCTTCTCGGATGGCGGTTCGGAGGTGGCGGGCGCCAGCGCCTCGCTGATCGAGCGGCCGACCTTCAAGCTCAACCTGGGTCTGCGCCTGGATTCCGGCCGCAAGTCGGGTGACGACCCGGCCCTCGCCGGCCTGCCCGACATCAAGCGGCGCGCGACCTACACCCTGGGCGGCACGCTCAACCTCACGGAGTACTGGTCGGCCAGCGCCACGGTGTCCAGCGACGTCAAGAGCACCGAGACCGGCACCGTGTTCTCGCTGGGCACCGGCACCTCGCGGCGCATTGCCCCGAACTGGATCGTCGGCCTGAACGGCTCGGTCTCCTATGCCGACAACCACTTCATGCAGATCTACTACGGCGTGCCGCAGAACCTGCCGCCGGGCTCGACCCTGACGCCCTACTCGCCGGGCGCCGGCCTGCGCGACGTCGGCGTGAGCGCCTCGATCCGGCACCAGCTGGGCCGCCACTGGGTGGGCTTCGGGCAGATCGGCCTGGGCTACCTGATCGGCCCCGCCGCAGACAGCCCGCTCACCCAGCAGCGCCGCCAGGTGTCCTACATGATGGGCGTGGCCTACAACTCCAACGCCATCACCCTGCGCTGACGGCCGGGCCGTGCTGCCCGGCGCCTTTGCCGGGCAGATTCGACGCCCCCGTTCGCCGCCATCCGTTGCGCGGGTCTGGCCGAACCGCCCGGGGCGAATTGCCCGTGCAGCAACTGGCCTGCCGCGCAGACCCGCCATGGTCCGGCCTGCCATGCTGCGGCTGCACAGGGGCGGCCACCTACACTTTGCGGCTTCCCGTTTACCGCCTCACAAGGGCCCGCCATGTCTGAAGCTGCACCGCTGGGCAACCCCCTGCTCGCCACCTGGTCCACCCCCTACGGCCTGCCGCCGTTCGAGCAACTGGCGCCCGAGCACTTCCTGCCGGCCTTTGAAGCCGCCTTTGCCGAACACCGCGCCGAGCTGGACGCCATCGCTTCAAGCACGGCCCCGGCGAGCTTCGAGAACACCATCCTCGCCCTGGAGCGCAGCGGCAAGACGCTCAAGCGCGTGCAGGCCACGTTCTCCAACCTGGTGGCCTCCGAGGCGCCAGCCGCCCTGCAGGCCGTGGAGCGCGATGTCGCCCCGCGCATGGCTGCGCACAGCAATGCCAAGTACCTGAACGCCGCACTGTTTGCGCGCATTGATACCCTGCACCAGCAGCGTGACACGCTCGGCCTGGACGCCGAGAGCCTGCGCCTGCTTGGCCGCGTGCACATGGACTTTGTCATGGCCGGTGCCAAGCTGCCCGCCGACAAGCGCGCGCGCTACGCCGAAGTGACCGAGACCCTGGCCAAGCTCACCACCGAGTTCAGCCAGAACGTGCTGGCCGACGAGCAGGACTACAAGCTCGTGCTCGAGACCGAGGCCGATACTGCCGGCCTGCCCGGCTGGGTGATTGATGCCGCAAGAAGCGCGGGCGAGCAGCGCGGCCTGCCCGGCAAGGCCGTGATTGCCTTGAACCGCGCGCTGTACGTGGGCTTCCTCACCTTCTCCACCCGGCGCGACCTGCGCGAGCAGCTGTTCAAGGCCTGGACCTCGCGCGGTGCCGGCGCGCGCGACAACGCCGCGCTGATCCAGCGCATCATGACCCTGCGCCAGGAACAGGCCACGCTGCACGGCTACCCCAACTACGCCGCCTACGTGCAGGCCGACATGATGGCCGGCAGCACGGACGCCGTGATGGACCTGCTGCACCGCGTCTGGGCGCCGGCCAAGGCCGCTGCCGCGCGCGACCAGAAGCAGCTCGAAGTGCTGGCCCGGGCCGACGGCATCACCGAACTGGCCCCCTGGGACTGGCGCTACTACGCCGAGAA
This sequence comes from Burkholderiaceae bacterium, assembly GCA_035702705.1. Lineage (GTDB taxonomy): Bacteria > Pseudomonadota > Gammaproteobacteria > Burkholderiales > Burkholderiaceae_C > Piscinibacterium. Next base: position 7,772 of record DASSQC010000500.1, read on the forward strand.
GGTGCGCGTGCGCGACTACGACCTCGACGACGCCGAGATCAAGCCCTACTTCAGCCTGGAGCGCATGATCGACGCCATGTTCGACTGCGCCCAGCGCCTTTTCGGCCTGCGCTTTGTCGAGGTGAAGGGCGAAGTTGGCGGCTTTCGGCTCTACCACCCCGATGTGCGCCTCTGGGAAGTGCGTGACGCCAAGACCGACGATCTGCGTGCCATCTTCCTCGGTGACAACTTTGCCCGGCCAACGAAGCGCGGCGGCGCGTGGATGAGCCTGTACCGCCACCAGCGCAAGCTCGACGGCGCCGTGCTCCCCATCGTCGTGAACAACAACAACTTCGCCAAGGCACCGGCCGGCCAGCCCACGCTGCTGTCCTTTGACGATGTGCGCACCCTGTTCCATGAGTTCGGCCACGGCCTGCACGGCCTGCTGAGCGACGTGACCTACGAGCGCCTGTCGTGCACGCAGGTGCTGCGCGACTTTGTGGAGCTGCCCAGCCAGCTCATGGAGCACTGGGCGCTGGAGCCGCAGGTGCTCAAGGCCCATGCCCGCCATGTCGAGACCGGCGAGCCGATCAGCGACGCGCTGATTGCCAAGCTCAAGCGCGCCCGCCGCTTCAACCAGGCCTATGACAGCGTGCAGTACACGGCGAGCGCGCTGGTGGACATGGCCCTGCACATGCAGACCGACTTCAGCCAGCTGGACGCCAAGGCCTTCCAGGCCGCCGAACTCGCCCGCCTGGGCATGCCCGCAGCGATTGGCAGCCCCATGCACCACCTCGTGCACTTCCGCCACCTGTTTGCCGGCTACAGCTACGCCGCCGGCTACTACGTGTATCTGTGGGCCGAGGTGCTGGACGCAGACGCCTTCGACGCGTTTGTGGAAACCGGCGACATCTTCGA
>DASSQC010000501.1:0-3195 GCA_035702705.1 Burkholderiaceae bacterium
CGGACGTGTCTCACCCAGTAGTCCGGGGTAATCAGATCGCCTCGGGTGATATCCGCCAGCTTCCCCGTCACATTGCTGACCACCGTCAGTGTCGGTGGCTGATATGCGAGCCTCTCGGCCACCGTCCCGAAGGCCTCCAGCATCCCATCCATGTGCGCCGAGTGAAACGCGTGCGAAACCTTCAACCGAGCCACCTTGCGACCCTTGGCCTCAAACTGACAAACCAACGCTGCGACGGCATCCTCACTTCCGGAGATCACCGTCTGCTTGGGTGTGTTAAGGCTCGCGATGTCCAGCTGAGCGCGCAGCGCTTCAGGAAGTTCGGCAAGCGCCGCTCGTGTCTCTTCTTCGGATGCCTCCAGCGACGCCATCTTGCCGCCTAAGGTCGCAAGCTCCTGCATGAGCCGTCCGCGCGCGCACACCAGCGCTGCCGCATCTTCGAGCGACAACACTTCGGCAACATGCGCACACACAAGCTCGCCAACCGAGTGGCCCAGTACAATCTGCGGGCATACACCCCAGCGCTGCCACTGGCGAAACAGTGCCACCTCCAACGCGAACAGCGCCGGCTGCGTATAGCGGGTTTGGTCCAAGAAAGCGGGTAATGCGTTGTCCGTCTCGCTCGACCACATCAGCTGCTGAAGCGATTGGTCCAGATGCGCATCACACGCCGCCGCGGCAGCATCGAAAGTTTTGGTAAAGGTCTCAAACCCCGGCCGGCCATACAGCCCGCGTCCCATTCCAATGCGCTGACTTCCCTGCCCAGTGAAAAGCATCGCCAAGCCGCCACCTGACGCATTGCCCACAGTGACTGCAAGATGTGGCCGGCCCTCGGCGAGCGCTGTGAGCGCTTGCGTGGCTTGCGCAATGTCATCCACAAAGAGCGCTGCCCGCCTCTCGAAATGGGTCCGATGCAGAGCTGCCGTGCGCACCACATCCGCCCACGCCACATCGCAATGCGCGGTCAGCCACTGCGTCCACCGCCTTGCCTGCGCACGCAGCGCGTCCTCATCCCGGCCTGACATCAGCAAGGGAATAGAAGCCTTGATCGCGGCCTCGGACGGGGCCAGCACCGCCGGCACCGGCGCTTCCTCCAGGATCGCGTGGGCGTTGGTGCCGGAAACTCCGAAGCTGCTCACCCCCGTGCGCCGCGGCCGCTCAACTCGGCGCGGCCATGGCCTCGCCTCTTGCAGCAGCGCCAGCCCGCTGCCTTCCCAGGCAATGTGACTGCTCGGCGTCTCGGCATGAAGCGTCTTGGGCAGCCGCTCGTGCTGCAGCGCCAGCACCATCTTCATCACTCCCAGCACCCCGGCGGCGGCACTGGTGTGGCCCAGATTGGACTTGCCCGAGCCCAGATACAGCGGCTTTCCTTCGCGCCGCGTCGGACCAAACACCTCCGCCAGCGCTCCCGCCTCAATCGGATCGCCCAGCGTCGTCCCGGTGCCGTGCGCCTCCACCGCATCGATGTCACTCGGCACCAGACCGCTCACCGCCAGCGCGCGTCGGATCACCCGCTGCTGGCTCGGACCATTGGGTGCCGTCAGTCCCTGGCTGCGGCCATCCTGGTTGACCGCGCTGCCGCGCACCACCGCCAGAACCCGATCACCCTCGCGCTCGGCATCCGACAGCCGCTTGAGCACCAGAATGCCGCAGCCTTCACTCCAGCCGACACCGTCGCCCTTCTCAGAAAAGCTCTTGCATCGGCCATCCGGCGCAAGCCCACGCAGGCGGCTGAACTCCACAAAATAACTCGGCGTGCTCATTACCTGCACGCCTCCCGCAAGTGCCAGGTCGCACTCGCCTTGCCGCAATCCCGCACATGCCAGATGCAATGCCACAAGCGATGACGAGCACGCCGTGTCCACCGTCATCGCCGGGCCTTGCAGACCCAGCGCGTATGACACACGCCCAGACAGCACGCTGCTGGTCTGGCCGGTTCCAACGTAGCCATCCAGCAATTCCAGCGACGGATTGCCTTGTCCGTAGTCGCTGCCCATCGAGCCGAGATAGACGCCCGTGCTCGATTCATTCAGCTCACCCGGACGAAGCCCGGCTTGCTCCAACGCCTCCCACGCCAGTTCGAGCACCAGCCGCTGTTGCGGATCCATCGACACCGCTTCCCGCGGTGAGATTCCGAAAAAGCCCGCGTCAAACTGATCCACATCACGCAGAAATCCGCCCTCGCGCGCGTAGCTCTTGCCCCTGGCATCAGGGTCCGGGTCGTACAGCGCCTCCGTATCCCAGCGATCGGGGAACGGACCAATGACGTCGCGCCCTTCATCCAACAGGGCCCAGTAGCCCTCAACGTCGACCACCCCTCCAGGGGTGCGGCACGCCATGGCCACAATCGCAATCGGTTCGTCGTAGCTCGCACGTCGCGGGGCGGACAGTGCCGTCGCCTCCAGCTCCGCAAAGGCTTGGCGCAGAAGCAGCTTGGCAATTGCCTCCGGGCTCGGATAGTCGAACACCAGGGTGGTCGGCAGCGTTGTCTCGGCTCGCGCCGACAGCTGGTTGCGCACCTCCACCGCCATCAATGAATCCAGGCCCAGATCCTTCAGCGGCTGGTTGGCCGGAACCGCCGCCGCACCCGCAAGCCCAAGCACCGCGGCCACGACCTCCTGCACCAATCCTGTCAGCGCCCCAAGGCGCTCCTTCTCCGCCAATCCCGTCAAACGCCGGCGCAGGGCCGAGGCAGTGATGCTCGCAGCCCCCACCCGCCTAAGCCCCGGCCGCACCAGCGTCCGCAAAAGCGCAGGAACCGTCGCCTGCTCGCCCTCACGCTGCAGCGCGCCAAGCTCCAACTGCGCCGCCACCAGCCCAGCTTCGGCCTGTGCCAGCGCCGCATCCAAAAGCGCCAGCCCCTTCTCCATCGACAGGCGACCAAGCCCCGCACGGCGCATCCTCATCAGCTCCGCCGGGCCCAACTGCGCCGTCATCCCTGTCCCTTGCGGCTCCCACAGCCCCCACGCCAGCGACTGTCCAGACAGCCCCTGCTTGCGCCGATGCGCCGCCAGCGCATCTAAAAATGTATTGGCCGCCGCATAGTTGGCCTGACCAGGCCCACCCATCACCCCCGCAACCGACGAGAACAGCACAAACGCCGATACGTCCTGGTCCTTCGTCAGCTCATGCAGGTACCAAGCCCCGTCCACCTTCGGTCGCAAAACCCGCCCTACACGCTCAGCCGTCAGCTCC
>DASSQC010000502.1:0-6258 GCA_035702705.1 Burkholderiaceae bacterium
CGCTGATCGAGAGCCTCATGCATCGCGATCAATACATGCTCTTTCCCGATTTCGCCGCCTATTGCGACGCGCAGGATCGGGTCGACATGACCTTCCGCGACCCGGCGCTGTGGGGCGAGAAGTCGGTACGCAACATTGCGGGCATGGGCTTCTTTTCGAGCGACCGCACCATTCGCGAGTACGCAGAGCGCATTTGGCGCACCCCGCTGAACCGCGTCTGACCGGCGCTGCACCGAGATGCTGAGCGCACAGGACGTCCATCAACTCGCCGAGGGCGTTCATCCGAACCCCTTCGGCGTGCTGGGCATGCATGCCGACGAGGACGGCCGCCTCTGGGTCCGCTCGCTCGTGCCCGGCGCCCAGTCGGTGGACGTCTGCGATGCCCGATCCGGGGCCGCCTTGGTGGAGATGGAGGCGCGCGATGCACGCGGCGTATTCGAGGCACTCGTGCCGCGCCGCCGGCGTCCCTTCGAGTACCGCCTGCAGGTGCGCTGGGCGAGCACCGGCATCGAGCAATCGATTGCCGATCCCTACTCGTTCGGCTCGCTGATCAGTACCGATGACCTCCACTATCTCGGCGAGGGCACGCATCTTCGCCCGTACACCGTGCTCGGCGCGCACCGGCTGCGTTGCGGTGCGGTGGATGGGGTGCGCTTTGCGCTATGGGCGCCGAATGCGCGATCCGCCTGCGTGGTGGGTGACTTCAACGGCTGGAATCCAATGGCGCATCCGATGCGCCGGCATTTCGGCCTCGGGATCTGGGAGATCTTCATTCCCGGGGTGCCGCTTGGTGCCGCCTACAAGTACGAACTGCGAGACCGAAACGGTGTACGTCTGCCGCAGAAGGCCGACCCCTATGCGCTGCGTACCGAGCTGCGGCCGGCCACCGCCAGCCGCGTCGCCGAGCTGCCCGCGCCGCACAGCTTGAGCGCTGCTCGCCGCCAGGCCAATCAACGTCACGCGCCTGTCAGCATCTACGAAGTCCACCTGCAGTCCTGGCGCCGCGCCCCGGAAGGCGGATTTGCAGACTGGGACACCCTGGCCCGCGACCTGCCCGCCTATGCGAAGGACCTGGGGTTCACGCACGTCGAGCTGCTGCCCATCTCCGAACACCCGTTCGACGGCTCCTGGGGCTATCAGACCCTGTCGCAGTTTGCACCTTCAGCCCGCTTCGGCGACCCGGACGGCCTGCGGCGCTTCGTTGAAGCCTGCCATGCCATGGGACTGGGCGTGATCCTCGACTGGGTGCCCGCCCACTTCCCGATGGATGAACACGGCCTGGCGCAGTTCGATGGCACGGCGCTGTACGAGTACGCCGACCCGCGCGAGGGTTTCCACCGCGACTGGAACACCGCGATCTACAACTTTGGCCGTACCGAGGTACGCAATCTCCTGGCGGGCAGTGCGCTGTTCTGGATCGAGCGCTACGGCGTGGACGGTCTGCGGGTCGATGCCGTGGCGTCCATGCTGTACCGCGACTACAGCCGGCCGGCCGGCGAGTGGATCCCGAACATCCATGGCGGGCGCGAGAACCTCGAGGCCATCAGCCTGCTGCGATCAGTCAACAGCATCCTTGGGGAGCACGCGCCCGGTGCAGTGACGATCGCCGAGGAGTCCACCGCCTTCCCCGGGGTGTCGCGGCCGGTCTATGACGGCGGCCTGGGCTTTCACTTCAAGTGGAACATGGGATGGATGCATGACACCCTGGCCTACATGCACGAAGACCCCGTACACCGCCGCTGGCATCACGACAAAATGACCTTCGGGCTCGTCTACGCGTTCTCGGAGAACTTCGTGCTGCCCCTGTCGCACGACGAGGTCGTGCATGGCAAGGGCTCCCTGCTCCACAAGATGCCCGGGGATCGCTGGCAGAAGTTCGCCAACCTGCGGGCCTACTACGCCTTCATGTGGGCTCACCCGGGCAAGAAGCTGCTGTTCATGGGCGGCGAGTTCGCGCAGGAACGCGAGTGGAACCACGACACCCAACTCGACTGGCACCTGCTGGATCAACCTGAGCATCGGGGCGTGCAGGCACTGATCCGCGACCTGAACGGCGTCTACCGCCGGCAGCCGGCTCTGCATGTGCACGACTGCGACCCGCAGGGCTTCGAGTGGCTGGTGGCCAACGACGCAGACCAGTCCGTGTTTGCATTCCTGCGCAAATCGGGAGATCAGCAGGTGATGGTGGTGTGCAACTTCACGCCCGTGCCGCGACATGACTACCGCGTGGGTCTGCCCTTCAACGGGGCAGGCGCATGGCGCGAGATCCTCAATACCGACAGCCGGATCTATGGCGGCAGCGAAGTCGGCAATCTGGGTGCCGCCAAGCCCGTCCAGGCTATCGAGGCAAACGGCCGCAGCCACTCCATTGCCCTGACCCTGCCACCGCTGGCCACCTTGTATCTCGTGCCGGCCTGAGCACGCCCCCTTCGGCATCGATCTTCTCGGGCTGGGGGAGTAACCTTGGGTGTCCAGCCCACCAAGAACTCCTCCCATGAAACACGCAGACGAAGAATTGGGCGTCCCGGTCTCCTTCAAGATCCGGGAGCGCCTGAAGGCCGCCGGCAAGCGCTTTCACGCCAACGACAACATCTCGGCCTATCTCGACGCCGGCGACGATGCGCGCCTGATCGATGAGGTCGCGCTCAAGATGCAGACGGTTCTTGAAAGCCTGGTGATCGACACGGAAAGCGATCACAACACCCAGGACACGGCCCGTCGCGTCGCCAAGATGTTCCTGACCGAAGTGTTCAGGGGGCGCTATGTGGCCCAGCCTTCGGTCACGGAGTTTCCGAACGTCGAGCATCTCAATGAACTCATGATCGTCGGCCCGATCATGGTGCGCAGCGCCTGCTCGCACCACCTCTGCCCCATCATCGGCAAGGTCTGGGTCGGTGTGATGCCCAATGAACATTCGAATCTCATCGGGCTGTCGAAGTACGCACGCCTGATCGACTGGGTGATGAGCCGCCCGCAGATCCAGGAAGAAGCCGTCAGCCAGGTGGCCGATCTGCTCATGGAGAAGCTGCAGCCGGACGGTCTGGCCGTCGTCATGGAGGCGGACCATTTCTGCATGGTCTGGCGCGGCGTGAAGGACACCGACTCGAAGATGATCAACAGCGTGATGCGCGGCTCCTTCCTCAAGGATCCGAATCTGCGACGCGAGTTCCTGTCTCTGCTGTCGAACCGCAAGCCCTAGGGCCCATCGCATTCGAACACGATCCATTTCGCTCAGGGGAACACCATGCTCGTCAGAATGCTCTACGTCAGCCGCGCCACCACACCGATCACGCGTGCCGCGGTGGACTCCATCCTTGCGCAATCGCGCGCCCACAACCCGGATCTGGGTGTCACCGGCATCCTGTGCTGGGGCGGTGACGTCTTCATGCAGGTGCTGGAAGGGGGCCGCGGGCCAGTCAACGATCTCTACAACAAGATCGTTCGCGACGACCGTCACAAGGACGTCGTCATGCTGCACTACGAAGAGATCACCGAGCGCCGTTTCGCCAGCTGGACGATGGGCCAGGTCCATCTCGAGAAACTCAATCCGTCGATCCTGCTGAAGTACAGCGAGAAGCCCGTGCTTGATCCCTACGCCGTGTCCGGCAAGGTATCGGTGGCCCTGCTCGAGGAACTGATCATGACTGCGGCGATCATCGGTCGAGCGGAGAACACGCGCGTCGCGCTGGCGAGCAACCAGTAGGCCAGTTGCAGGATCAACCTGCCCGGCGCCACCGCCGGGCGAGGTCGATCCAGTGCACCACGCCGGCAGCCAGCAGGAAGCCTGCAACCACCCACCATGCCGACTGCGCGAGGGCACTGCGCAGGCTGAGCATGAGCAACACGCCAGACACGATGTTGGGCAGGTATTCGGCAGGTGGCGGTCCGATGCCGCGCAGCCGGTACACGGCGTACAGACACGCGCCCTCCAGCAGCGTCCCGGCTGCGATCAGGTCGATCAGGTGCGGGCTGTTCAGCAGCGCCTCCATCACGCACCCCCGAAGGGTGCGTTCAGGCGGACCACGGCCAGATTCAATGTCGCTGCAAAGGTGACCCACGCCAGATACGGGACGAGCAGCCAGGCGGCTCGCCGGCTCAGCGGATGCACGAGCCGCAGGAGCAGAACGATCGACAGCCAGAGCAGCAAGACTTCACCGAAGGCCCAGTCCGGCCGCTTGATCGTGAAGAACAACAGGCTCCAGAGCACATTGAGTACGCCGTTCAGGCCGAAGGCGAGCAGCAGGGTGCGCCGTACTGCCGGATCAGTGCCAGCCTCCCAGGCCAGCACCGCGGCCGTGGCCGTGCTGCCGTAGATCAGCATCCATGCCGGACCGAAAAGCCAATCGGGCGGCTTCCATGCAGGCTGCTTGAGCGCCAGATACCAGGGCCCGATTTCCGTGGCCAGTCCACCCGCGAAGGCCACCAGCAGAACGGCAAGCGCTGCGCCTGCGATGACCCGCCACCGCAGACGCAGGCTCTGATTGCCGCTCACACCCGCGCCAGACCGAGCAGATGCGCCATGTCCTTGAAGAAGATGCGGACATGCGCCATGGGCTTGGCGCGTACGAGTTCCTTGTTCATGTAGGCATCGAAGGTGAGTTGCTGGACATCACGGTCCTTGCAGATGCTCACGAAACGTTCGCGGCGCTTGTCATTCGAATACCAGAAGTGCTGCATCATGCCGAGCACCCAGAAGACCCGGCCGTGCGCCTTCATGAAGCGCTTGCGCGCCGTCCGCAGGGCTGCGGGCCGACCGGTGTGCAGGAACTCGGCCACGGCCTCGCCGGCCATGCGACCGCAGGCCATGGCGTAGTAGATCCCTTCGCCCGAGGCCGGCGCCACGACACCGGCAGCATCCCCGCAGATGAGGACATCACGGCCATTGTCCCAACGCGGCAGCGGCTTCAGGGGAATCGGTGCGCCTTCCCGGCGCAGGGTCTTGGCCTTGACCAGTCCTGCGGCTTCGCGCAGGTCCGCCACGCCGCCGCGCAGGGAGAAGCCCTTGTCGGCGCTGCCGGTGCCCACGCTCATGCTCGAGCCGTGCGGAAAAACCCAGCCGTAGAAATCGGGCGACAGCTTGCCACGGTAGTAGACGTCACATCGCGAAGGATCGACGACCTCCGGCGCATCCGTGGGCGTCTCAATGATCTCGTGATACGCAAACACGAACTTGCCCTTGTCCGCGTCGGGGATCTCCTGACGCGCCACGGCCGATCGCGCGCCGTCTGCGCCGATCACGCAGCGGGCACGCACCACGCGAGCACCTGTGCCGTCCGGGGTATCCCGTTCGGTATAGCGCACCAGCGCTGTGCCATCCGCGTCACGCTCGATGCGCTCGAACACCCCGCGCTCGCGTTCCGCACCAGCCGCCGCGGCGCGCTCGCGCAGCCATTCGTCGAACACGTCGCGATCCACCATCCCGACAAAGCCGCCCTCGATCGGGATGTCCACGCGGACATCGGCCGGCGAGATCATGCGTGCACAGCGGGCCTTGGCCACCAGCAGATGATCCGGGATCTCGAAGTCCTTGATCAGGCGCGGTGGAATCGCGCCGCCGCAGGGCTTGATGCGACCCGCCCGATCAAGCAGGAGCACCCGCTTGCCCAGCGCGGCCAAATCGCGCGCGGCCGTTGCACCGGCGGGTCCGCCACCCACGACCACCACATCAAAGCTGCGTACGCTGCTCATGTTCACCTCTGCTCCAGTTGTGCCACCAGTGCATCGGGGATGCGATGCGTGCGTGCGCGACTGACAAACTGCTGACCCAGGGACGCAGCCAGTCCGGCTGCCACAAGAAAGAACACGGCCTCCAGCGCAAACACGCTGGCATAGCCTGCGGCGGCCGAGCCGAGCAGCCAGCGAGCGATGTCACTGGCCACCGTGCCTGCAAAGCCGCCCACACCGAATGCAATCGCCTGTGCCGCACCCCACAGCCCCATGCGGGTCCCTTCGCGGGCCGGGGTGCTGCCCGAGGGTCCGGGTGCACTGGCCAGACTCATCATGCTGCCGATGGCGGCGATCGAGAACGCGCCATTGGCCACACCCAGTACGAATACGGTGGCCTTGAAGGGCCAGACGTTGCCGACGAAGGCCGTCATCACCAGACCGAGCATGGCCAGCGCCGAGGCAATGCAGCCGCCCACGCACCAGGCCTTCAGCGACCCGAACTGGCGGCCCGTGCCGCGCCCCGCGGCCAGCGCCACCAGCAGCATGCCGGCCAGCACGCCGCCATGCTGCACGCCCGACAGGCCGGTCGAC
>DASSQC010000503.1:0-2323 GCA_035702705.1 Burkholderiaceae bacterium
CGGCGGTCATCGACCTGCTCAAGCAGGCGCGCAAGGCCGGTGTGCAGGCCCAGTTCGCCACCCTGTCGAACAACGCGTCCACGGGCTTCATCCAGGCCGTGGGCAAGGACGGCGTGGGCACGGTGGTGTCCCAGGTCTTTCCGAATGAGCGCAATGAGTCCACGGAGCTGGTGCGCGAGGCGCGCCGCCTGTCCATGGCCGCCAGGAAGGGCACGCTCACGCCAGCCATGATGGAAGGCTATGCCGCCGCCAAGGTGCTGGTGGAGGGCCTGCGCCGCGCCCGGCCGCTGTCGCGCGAGGGCATCCGCAACGGGCTGGAATCGATCCAGGGCTTCAACCTCGGCGGGCCGATCGTGAGCTACTCGCCCACCGACCACACCGGCGTGGAGTTCGTGGAGATGTCGATCGTCTCGCGCAGCGGCACCTTCATGCGCTGACCGGCGCGATCGATCGCCGCGCAGCGGCATGCCCGCACGGTGCATGCCGCTGGCCGATTTTCGGGCCCGCAGGCCGGATCCTCTGCCTTTGGCCGAAAATAACCGAACACACCGGCCGAATACACCATAAAAGCGCATCCTTCTCGGCCGCAACCTGCCAAGACCCGCGCCGCACAAGCGGCAAGCCAGGCACCCCAGGGGCGCAAGATGGACGGCCGAAATCAATGGATCAATCCGGCCGAAATCGTCGCCCTGTTGCACCTGCGCGCGCCGCAGCGACGCGCAGCGCTCAGAAGGCGCGCTCCAGATAGAGGTGGATGTAGTTCGAGCCGCCATTGACGCTGCCCAGCAGGCGCGACATGGCAAAGATGCCCGAGCGGTGCGAGATGCCGATACCCACGAAGGTGTCGCGCCAGGCCGGCTGGCCTACCACATCACCCAGGCTCACATCCAGCGTCGGGTCCAGGTAGTTGAGCACGCGCGACACCGGCCGGTTGCGCTCGGCCTGGCTGCGCACCTCGTCATAGGGCACCGGGTCGGCCACCGACAGGCCCATGCCCAGCCCCAGGCGCGTCTTCACCCGGTTGCGCCACGGGAAGCCGTAGTACACGGCCTTCATGAAGGCGTTGACCTCGATGCCGTTGCGCTGATAGGGGCGGTCGTGGTGCTGCACCACACCCACCATGCCGATCATGTCCACCGGCCAGCCCGCCAGGCCCTCGATGAAGGTCTTGCCCACATGCAGGCCCGTGACCTCCGTGGGGTAGCGGCTGTTGAAGCGGAAGCATTGCAGGCTGACGATGCGCGCCAGGTGGCAGCCGTCGTCACTGGCCGCACCGTGGAACAGGCGCACGATCAGCGGCCCCTGCCCGCCCTGCCAGCGCGCCTCGTGGCTGCCGAAGTCGTAGACCGCGCCCAGATAGAGCGCCGGCTGGATGCGCGACTCGGCCACCGGGCTCTTGCGCACCGCCTCGCTGTAGCGCGTCGCAGTGATGCCGGCAATGCCGCGCCAGCGCTCGGACAGCGGCGTGGTCGCAAACAGCCCCACGGTCAGGTCCAGGCCCCAGCCCGGCTGGTAGGCCGGGCGGTCCGGGCGCGCCTCATTGGGCCGCACGCCGAAGTAGTAGTTGTTGATGCGCGCCGAGCGGTAGGTGGCGTTGAGCACCGGTTCGAGCGTCACCGGCCCCCACTGGTGGCGGGTGTTGATGCCCACCGTGGCATCCCAGCCATCGGACGTGCCGCTCACGTCGTTGCCGGCCAGGGCGTAGAGCTGCCCGCCGGCAAAGCGCCAGCGCCAGGCGACGCCCAAGTCCAGACCGTTGGCGCGGCGTTCCATGCCGGCCAGCGCCTGCGGCACCTCGTCGGCCGGGAAGGCATCGAAGCGCCGCCGCGCAAACAGCTCCAGCGTGTGCTCCGGTGCCGCCTGGAACTTCAGGCCGACACGGTCCGTGCGCAGAAATACGCGCTCGCCTTCGTAGATGTAGAGCGGCGTGAGATCGCGCCGCGTACCGCCGCCGCGATAGGGTGAGCGGTCAAACTCCGTGAGCACCCCCAGCCCCGCGCTGCCGGGCACGGCCAGCAGGTCAGACAGCGTCTCCATGGCGGCGGTCTGGGCCCGGGCAGGCGCGAGCAGGCCCGACACGACCGTCAGGGCCAGTGCGGCGGCCAGGCGCGAGGGGGTTCGCATGGAAGCGCACAACAGGGGTCCGGAGAGGCTCATTCAGAAAGATCCATGGACAAGCGGGCAAAGTCCGCCATCGTAGAAGCTCGTCGCACCGGCCGCCTCAGCGCCCGGCCGCACGCAGCACAGCCAGCAGTTCCCAGCCATAGGCATCCAGCTTGCGCGCGCCGATGCCGGGGATGGCTTCCAGTTCCTCCAGATCGGC
>DASSQC010000504.1:0-9404 GCA_035702705.1 Burkholderiaceae bacterium
GGGAACCTGATCGAATCCGGCAAGCTGCCCGGCGGCCGTCACTATGCCAAGTGGGAAGACCCCTTCCCCAAACCCAGCTACCTGTTCGCGCTGGTGGCCGGCAAGCTGGCCGTGCTGGAGGACAGCATCAAGACCGCATCGGGCAAGAAGAAGCTTCTGCAGGTCTATGTGGAGAAGCAGGACCTCAAGCGCGCCCAGTGGGCCATGGACAGTCTGAAGGCCTCGATCCGCTGGGATGAGCAGCGCTTCGGCCTGGAGCTTGATCTCGAGCGCTTCATGATCGTCGCGGTGAGCGACTTCAACATGGGCGCCATGGAGAACAAGGGCCTGAACATCTTCAACACCAGCGCCGTGCTGGCCCACAAGGACACCCAGACCGACGACGACTTTGCCCGCGTGGAGGCCGTGGTCGGCCACGAGTACTTCCACAACTGGACCGGCAACCGCGTCACCTGCCGCGACTGGTTCCAGCTCACGCTCAAGGAAGGCCTGACCGTCTTCCGCGACCAGGAGTTCTCGGCCGACATGGCCGCCCAGGCCGTGCTCGCCGCCAAGGGCGACGCCAAGGCGGCAGCAAGTGCCCGCGCGGTGCTGCGCATCGGCAATGTGATGGACCTGCGTGCCAGCCAGTTCGTCGAAGACGCCGGCCCCATGGCCCACCCGATCCGCCCGGACAGCTTCCAGGACATCGCCAACTTCTACACCGCCACGGTGTATGAGAAGGGCAGCGAGGTCATCCGCATGCAGCACACCTTGCTGGGCGAGGAAAAGTTCCGCAAGGGCATGGACCTCTACTTCGCCCGCCATGACGGCCAGGCCGTGACCTGCGACGACTTCACCGCCGCCATGCAGGACGCCAGCGGCGTAGACCTGACGCAGTTCCGCCGCTGGTATTCGCAGGCCGGCACCCCGGTGGTCACGGCCACGGGCCAGTACGACGCCGCCGCCCACACCTATACCCTCACGCTCAAGCAGCACTGCCCCAAAGTTGGTGTGGAAACCCTGCCCGGCGCGCCGGAGAAGCTGCCGTTCCACATTCCGTTTGCGGTGGGCCTGATCGGCCCGGACGGCCAGGACCTGCCCCTGCAGCTGGCCGGCCAGACGACAGCCGACAAGCACGCCCAAGCCACAACCCTCGTGCTTGACTTCCGCGAGGCCGAGCAGCGCTTCACCTTCGTGAATGTGCCGCATGACCCGCTGCCCAGCCTGCTGCGCGGCTTCTCCGCGCCGATCACCCTGCGCTGGGATGCCACGGACGATCAGCTTGCCTTCCAGGTGGCGCATGACAGCGACGCCTTCAACCGCGCCGAAGCCATGCAGCGCCTGGCCATGGGCCGCCTGCTCAAGCTCACGCAACGTGCCGCCGCTGGCCAGCCCCTGGAGGCCGATGCCGTGCTGCCGGAGCTCTTCGGCAAGGTCCTGGCCGATGACCGGCTGGACGCCGCATTCAAGACCGAGCTGCTGATGCTGCCCCCCGAAGTCATGATCGGCGAGCAGATGGACGAGCTCGATGCCACAGCCGTCCGCACTGCGCGGGTGTTCCTGATCAAGCACATTGCCTCGGCCCTGAAGAAGGACCTGGCGCGTACCTACCGCCAGCTCACCGGCGGCAAAGCCCGGGCCTACTCGCCGGACCCGGTCAGCGCCGGCCGCCGGGCCCTGGCCAACATGGTGCTGGCCTACTGGCTGGACAGCGGCGATGCCGAGGCCGTGAAGGCTGCGCTGGCGCAGTACAAGACCGCCGACAACATGACGGCACGCCTCGGCGCGCTGTCTGCGCTGGTGAACATCGTGCCCGAGGCGGCCGACAAGCCCCTGGCCGACTTCTACAAGCGCTACGAGGACAACGCACTGGTCATCGACAAGTGGTTCCGCCTGCAGGCCAGCGCCCGCCACACCCGCAGCAAGGACGTGCTCAAGCTCGCCCGCCACAAGGCCTTCACACTCAAGAACCCGAATCGCATGCGCGCCCTGGTCTTCGGCTTCGCCATGGCCAACCCGGCCGGCTTCCATGCGGCCGACGGCAGTGGCTATGCCTTCTGGGCCGACACCATCGAGACGCTCGACCGCATCAACCCCGAGATTGCCGCCCGCATGGCGCGCCTCATGGACCGCTGGCGCAAGCTCGCGCCTGCGCTGCGCGTGCAGGCCGAAGCCGCGCTCAAGCGCGTGGCCGGGCTCAAGGGCCTGTCCAAGCCCACGGCCGAGGTGATCGGCAAATCTCTCTCCATCTGAGGCACCCTCGATGCAAAAGCGAACCACCCTCACCCAGCACCTGATCGAAGAACAGCGCGCCAACGGCACCATTCCGGCGGAGCTGCGCCTGCTCATCGAGGTGGTGGCCCGTGCCTGCAAACGCATTGCGGTATCGGTCGGCAAGGGCGCCCTGGGCGACATCCTGGGCGAAGCCGGCAGCGACAACGTGCAGGGCGAGGCCCAGAAGAAGCTCGACGTCATTGCCAACGAGCTGCTGACCGAAGCCAACGAATGGGGCGGCCACCTGGCCGCGATGGCCTCCGAGGAAATGGAGACCATCCACAAGATCCCGAACCGCTACCCCAAGGGTGAATACCTGCTGCTGTTCGATCCACTGGACGGCTCCTCGAACATCGACGTGAACGTCTCGATCGGTACCATCTTCTCGGTGCTCAAGGCGCCGTCGGACACCACCAACCTGCGCCCGGTCGAAGAAGACGACTTCCTGCAACCCGGGACGGCCCAGGTGGCCGCCGGCTATGCCATCTACGGGCCGCAGACCCAGCTGGTGCTGACCGTGGGCAACGGCGTGGACATCTTCACATTGGACCGCGAGCTTGGCTCCTGGGTGCGTACACACAGCGACGTGAAGATCCCCGAGGACACCAAGGAATTCGCCATCAACATGAGCAACCGCCGGCACTGGGCCGCGCCGGTGCGTCGCTACGTGGAAGAGTGCGAGGCGGGCAAGACCGGCCCGCGCGGCAAGGACTTCAACATGCGTTGGGTGGCCAGCATGGTGGCCGAAGTGCACCGCATCCTGAACCGCGGCGGCCTGTTCATGTACCCCTGGGATGCCCGCGAGCCCGAAAAGCCCGGCAAGCTGCGCCTGATGTACGAGGCCAATCCGATGGGCTTCATCGTCGAGCAGGCTGGCGGGGCCGCAACCAACGGCCTGGAGCGCATCCTCGCCCTCCAGCCGCGCAAGCTGCACGAGCGTGTCAGCGTGGTGCTGGGCAGCAAGAACGAGGTGCTGCGCGTGACGCAATATCACCAGCAGGCCGCTCAGGCCGCCGCCTAAAGCGCACACCGATCGGCTCGGTACGCGCCGGGCCTGCGCCGAGTGCGCTGGATTGCCGCCGATCCAGGCACTCTGATTTTCAAATAAAACAAGAAAAGGGCCCCGCTAGAGGGCCCATTTTCTTGTTTCAGTTGAAGATCGAATGGACCACTTCCCGCTTGTACCAAGCGGATCTCGGCCGATTTGCCGAAAAACCTGATTCCTGACATGCACTACCGAGCAGTGCGCCGGCCGCCCCGGCGCCGCACTACTTGCGCAGGGCCTGGTCGATCGGCTTGAGCCCGCCGCAGTCCGCACCCAGGTAGCGCGACTCCGACTCCATGACCATGTTCATCGGCTTGCCGGCGCGCTGCCCGGTCATGGTCATCTCGGTGCGGGAGCTGTCGCCAGAAAAGCTGGTGCGGCCCTTGCCGCGCATGGTGCCGTCGGGCCGGGTGCAGACGAACTCGAAGTCCACGGTGTTGCCGCTGCGCACGAACTTCTCGTTCTTGCAGTGCCCCTCGGGGTCGGGCAAGGGCTCCTGGCGGGCGGCCATGGCTGCGCTGACACAGAAGCGCGCCGTGCCCGGCGTGCCCATCTGCATGCCCTGCTTGCCCATCATTTGCTCCATCTGCTTGCGCTGCTCGGGCGTCATCCGGGCCGTGGCCTCCTGCATGCGCTTCTGCGCCTCGGCCATCCGGGCGTTCATGTCCTCGCCATTGAGGGTCTGCCGGGTGACTCGGGTTTCCCACAACCCGGCCTTCATCTGCGCCTGTGCCGGCGCGGCACTCAGACCTGCAGCAAGCAGTCCGCCTGCAAGGACTGCGCCCTTGATCCAGTTCGCGTTCATGGCTCCTCCCGGTAATGCGTGACGCGCTGGCGACGACGGCAGGCTTGCCGCGTCGAAACGCCACAGCAGGCCATGGTAGGACGACGGCCCGGCGATGGCGACCCCTCGTTCAGGCGGCGACGCTTCGCAGTAGGGGCCGTGCCCAGCCCATGCCAGCCCAGGCGAATCAACCCAGGCGAATGCGCCCGGCCACGAGCTCGTCGCGCAGCTCGACATCGGTCAGGGTGCGGGAGCTGCCGGCCTGCGGATTGCCGATGACAAAGCGCTTGCGCATGGGGCTGATCCACGTGACACGCCACGGCGCCCAGCCGCCTGCGCCATCGGCCACCTGCAGGCTGGCATTGACGGCCAACGGCTCGAGCAGGCTCGTGATCGACCCGGCCGCCGCCCCAGCGGGGTCGTCCGTCGCGGCGGGGTTCGGTGTGGCCGTCTGGGCCGGGGTCGGGTCGGTGTGCCCGGTCTGGTCGCTCGCCCCCTGCATGGCCAGGAAGTGCAGGCGCGCAAGCTCCACGAGAAAGTCGCTGCGCGCATCGCCCTGCCAGCCGGCGCGGTCAAAGCCCGCATTCAAGCCCTTGAGCAGGCCATGCATCTCGGTCTTCAAGGCCTTGGCGAAGACCGTGCTGCCCGGTGCGCGCAGGCTCCAGATCAGGGTGTCGAGGGTGCGCGCGGCCTCGTTCCAGCGTGTGTCGTCGGCCGGGCGCTTCATGTCGGCAGCGGCCAGCACCTTGACCCACTGGGTGTCGATCATCTGCCGGACGAACGGCGGCAGCGGCTTGTCGGCCGTCACTTTCTCGATGTGCGCACGCGCCACGGCCAGCGCGACGCGCTTGCGCGCCTCCCGGTCCTCCTGCGCAATGCGGGCTGCGGCGTCGGCCACCGCCTCGATCGGCGAAGACGCGGCCGGCACAGGCGCCGGCGCAGGGACCCACTCAGGCAGGTGCGCTGGCGCTGCGGCCGCAGCGGGCGCGGTCTGCCGCGCCGCGGGCGACTCGCCGCGCGCGGCGCGCGTGGCCCGATCGATCAGGCTGGCCGTCAGTTGGCCGAACTGCGCCGCGTCCATGGCGCGGTTGGTGCTCAGGGTGCTCAGGTGCGTGAGCGCCGAGCGCACAGGATCGGCCGGCGAGGTAAAGAACGAGCGCCTGACCAAGGCGTATTGCAGCAGGGGCTGCTTGAGCGCATGGATGCCGGCCTGTACCGCGGGCAGCAGGCGCTTGTCCTTGACCAGCAGCTCCAGATTGTTCGAGAGCAGCTGCAGGACGTCGGAATCGTCCTCGGACAGACGTGCAGCGTCGGGGCTTCGGCACAGCAGCGCCCAGAGCGTCGCGGGTCCGCCGCGGCTGCTGACACTGGGGCCGCGGGCGTCGCCGCCCAGCGGCGTCGGCGCGGACGCAGGCGTCTGTACCCCGTCGCCGGACAGATCGAGAGTCGGAAAGCTGGAGGCACGACTCTCACCGGCCGGCGGCAGGCCGAATCGGGGTGCCGGGCGCATGGGCGCATGGGCCTGGATGGCGCGTTGCAGTTCGGGATCGGGGCCGGCGGTCAGGCTCGCCAGGGCATCGGCGGGCGGTGGTGGTGGCGGTGGCGGCGGCAGCACCAGCTCCACGGGCGCAAGCAAGCCAAGACGTACGGAGCCCTGGTCCGACACCGGTGGGGCCACCGCCTCGAGCGGATGGACCGACTCCAGATAGCTGTTGAGCTTGGCGTAGCAGGACTGCAGACAGGGAATCAGGTGCTCGCCGTAATGCCGCAGCAAGGTGGGCGACCCCCCCAGGGGCGATGCGCATTCATCCCAGAAACGTGCGAGGGTGTCCAGGATGAGGGACGGACCGAAGGGGTTCTCCGGCGCCTGGATCTCGACCGCACCCAGGCTGGCCGAGCGCAGGAAGCGCTTGATGCGGTAGTTGATGAGGTCGATCGCCGCATCGTTGACTGCACTGAGGCGACGCGAGAAATCCGTGACGGCGAGGCGGCGGTCGAGCTCGTCATCGGCCAGCAGTTCCATCTGCGCGGCCGTGAGGGGCACCAGCTTGCGCTGCGCCCGATTGAGCAGCATCTCGCAGGCCATGGCCATGCGGGTCTGCAGGCGCGCCGGGTACTCGGTCTTCAGACGCTCCTCGGCCGACCAGTAGAGCTTGGGCGCGTCCGTGGATTGCTTGGCCACGCTGCGCATGGCCTGCATGACGGCGTCTTCAGCCTCCGGACTGATCTCCGGCAGCTTGACGAACTCCATCGCTGCAATCTTGCAGGCGTTGGCGAGCGATTCCCGGATGACGGTAAGTTTGTCTGACACGGATGAGGAGGCGACCTGCCGCGACCCGGCACAGCGGACGGCTGTTGACTTGCTGATTCAACCCGAATGATGCCCCAGATCGCAGGCCGGCTGCGCCCCACCACAACCGAAGACGTCCCAAACCCTGAGGAACTCGGCCATTGTCAGCCGCCGATCCTCAGGTGCAGATCAGGCAACGCCTCAGGGCAGCAGCACCGTCGCGCCCGTGGTGGCCCGGCTCTCGAGCTGGGTATGTGCCCTAGCCGCATCTGCCAGGGCATAGGTGCTGGCGACCTCCAGCCTGATCTTCCGGGCCTTGACCATGGCAAACAACTCGTCGGCGGCCGCCTGGAGCTTTTCGAGGGTGTTCACATGCGTGCCGAGGGTCGGCCGCGTCACGTACAGCGAGCCCTTGGCTGCGAGGATGCCCAGATTCACCCCATCGACCGGACCGCTTGCGTTGCCGTAGCTCACCACCAGGCCGCGCGTCTGCACGCTGTCCAGGCTGGCCATCCAGGTGTCCTTGCCCACGCTGTCATAGACCACCGGGCACTTTGCACCCTTGGTGAGCGCACTGACGCGCTCGGCAATGTTCTCGGTCCTGCTGTTGATGGTTTCCCAGGCGCCGTGCGCCTTGGCGATGGCTGCCTTTTCGGCACTGGACACCGTGCCGATCAGCTTGACCTTGAGCGCCTTGGCCCATTGGCAGGCAATCAGGCCCACGCCACCCGCAGCGGCATGGAACAGGATGGTCTCGCCCCCCTGCAGGCGATAGGTCTGACGGAACAGATACTGCACCGTGAGCCCCTTGAGCATGGATGCGGCCGCCTGCTCGTCACTGATGAACTTGGGCAGCTTGAGCACCTGGCTGGCCGGATGCAGCTTGTAGCCCGCATAGGCGCCATGCGGCCCCTGGCAGTAGGCCACACGGTCGCCCACCTTGACGTGGGCCACACCCTCGCCCACGGCATCGACCACGCCGGCGGCTTCGAAGCCGAGCGTCAGCGGCAGGCTGGGCGCCGGGTAGACGCCGGTGCGGAAATAGATGTCGATGAAGTTCAGGCCAATCGCGGTGTTGCGGATGCGCACCTGACCCGGACCCGGATCGCCGATCTCGACGTCTTCGTAGCGCAGCTGGTCCACGCCGCCGGTGGCGTGGATGCGGACGGCCTTGGTGATCACGGATGCCATGTCAGGAATCTCCTTGGAGGGGTTTCTTCAGCGAGAGGATGAACATGCCGGCCAGCACCAGCGCGGTGCCGGCCACTTGCAGGAGCGTAATCGGCTCGGCGAGCAGCCAGAAGCCCAGGAACAGCGTGGACACCGGGCCGATCATGCCCGCCTGGGACGCATTGCCCGCGCCGATGCGTTCAACCGCCATCATCGTCATCAGCACCGGCACGACGGTGCACAGCGTGCCGTTGATCGCGCAGAGCACCCAGACCGTGGGGGTCTGGTCGAACAGGCTGGCGATCGGGCGAAGCGCGCCGTATTGGGCGATGCATGCGCCGCTGGCCACGATCATGGCCAATGCCACCAGCCGCAGGCTGCCCAGGCGCTTCACCAGTTCACCGCTGCCCAGCAGATAGACGGCGTAGGTCGCTGCGCTCGCAAACACCAGCCCCGCCCCGAGCCACACCAGCGCCCCGCCAAGATGCACGTCATGCCAGAACACCAGCACGATGCCGGAATACGCCACGGCCAGAGAGGTCCACTCCCGGCCGGTCACGCGCCGCTTCAGCAGGCCCACGCTGATCAGCAGCACGATCGAGGGCGTGAGAAACAGGATCAGGCGTTCCAGACCGGCGCTGATGTACTGCAAGCCCAGAAAGTCCAGAAAGCTGGACACGTAGTAGCCGATCAGGCCCAGTCCGGCCAGCTTGATCCAGTCCGAGCGCGCGAGCCTGGGCGGCTTCGCGGCGGGCCGCATGGACCACCAGGCCATGGCGACAAAGAAGGGCAGCGCCAACAGCATGCGCAGGGCGATCACGGCCACCGCATCCAGCCCCTCGCGGTACAGCAGCTTGGCCACGATCGCCTTGCCTGAGAAGCAGATCGCACCCACGGCGGCCAGCGTCAGCCCGCCCAGATAGTGGGACCGGGCGTTGCGGGCAGGGGCAGGCGGCGCAGAAGAGGGGCTCAAGGGATCGGACAGGTCGGGGACAGAGGCAGGACGGCGCGGGCTGGCCGCCTGGGGGATTATGGGTGGCGACATCGGGCGGGCCTACCGCCGTGCTCACCTGTCCGCCAACTCGCTGCGCGCGGACTGTGTTGCCCCGGCGTGTCGCTTCGGCGACCGGACGTCGGCCCAAACATGTCAGTCCTGTTACGCGCTGTTGCACCGCATTGCAGGCAAAGCGCCCGGAACGGGCGCAGACTCCGGATTCGCGATGGTGAAGCCTTGGCACACGCATTGCTTGGTCCACACGTCGCTCCTTTCGGCCTAAGCTGAACAGGACACTGGAGTCTGCACAAGAACGATCCTGGGGATGTCATGGAACTGCTCAACAAACTGCTCACCCCGACGCGCGCCGCACACGAGACGCAGCCGGTACCCACGCCCGAGGGCGCATCACGTACCGCCAGTGGCGAGCGCAGCGCCGCGCTGCACAGCAGCTTCAGCTTGGGCACCGATATCCACGTCAGACTGGCTGATCGCCTGGAATGCGGTACAGCGCAGATCGATGGCGACCTCGAAGGCGACATGAAAGTGCGCCACCTGGTGGTGGGTCGCAAGGGCAGCGTGCGCGGCGAAGCGAAGTGCATGAACGCCGAGATCCGCGGCCGCTTCGACGGCGAACTCATCGTGCGCGGCAAGCTCACCGTCTATGCCACTGCGCAGATCAGCGGAAAGGTGCGTTTCGGCGAGATCGTGCTCTGGAAGGGCGCCGAGGTGAAAGGCAACGTCAAGCGCATGGTTCGCCCGGGCGATTCGGCCCGTCCGGCTCAGAAGCGCCACCCTTCCCTGTTCCAGCCCACCAGCGCGGTGACGCAGGACACGCTCAACCCGCAGACGATGTCCGAATACT
>DASSQC010000505.1:0-10015 GCA_035702705.1 Burkholderiaceae bacterium
CCTGAAGCAGGACGGCCGCTTTGTGCGCTGGCCAGTCAACACACCGGCGCAACAGCGTGCGGTCTGGGCGGCCGCACGCGCCACGCTCGTGAGTGCGCGCACGCCGCGGTCTTGACGCTCCGGGTGTGAACGCCTTGCAGCGAGGTGCTCGAATCCTTGGGTTCGAGGACCGACCCTGCAGAGACCGACAGGACGCGCCGCCACGTCAGCCCAAGCTGAGGACAGGGCGCCGATTGGTGGAGCACCGACCGCCTGGGCGGATGCGGGCCGCGACGGTGGCGGTGCCCGTACGGTGGGTGTGACCGCCTGAACTTGCTAGATTGCAGACGCATCCGCCGCGCGGCCGTACCCGGCATCGCGGCACGCGTGCAGCGCAGCACGGGCGCCGCAGAGCGCCCTGCGTCTACCCCCTCCCCCTGAACCTGCCTTTCGCATGAATTCAAGCGCTCCTGCTCCATCGTCCGGCGTCGCCGACGCGCGCCGATCCCTGCTGCGCGACCTGTCGCTCTCTGCCGTCACTGCGGGTTTCGTCGCGGTGCTCGTGGGCTTCACCAGTTCAGTGGCCATCGTGTTCCAGGCGGCCACCTCGCTGGGCGCCACGCAGGCGCAGCTCACCTCATGGATGTGGGCGCTCGGCCTCGGCATGGGCCTGACCAGCCTGTTGCCTGCCTGGTGGCTGCGCCAGCCGGTGATGGTGGCCTGGTCCACGCCCGGGGCGGCGGTGCTCGCGGCGGGGGCGGTCGGCGCGGCAGGCAGCGGCGGATTCAACATGGCCCAGGCGACGGGTGCCTTCATCTTCTGTGGCGCGCTAATCCTGCTGTCGGGTGCGACCGGCTGGTTCGAGCGCGTGATGAACCGCCTGCCCATGGCGCTGGCCGCGGCCCTGCTGGCCGGCGTGCTGGCGCGCTTCGGCCTGCAGGCCTTCACCGCGGCCGGCAGCGAGCTCGGGCTCGTGGCCACGATGCTCGTGACCTATCTGCTCGGCCGCCGGCTGGCGTCGCGCTATGCCGTCATGGCGGTGCTGGTGGTGGGCATGCTCTGGTGCGTGGCCGCGGGGCAGATGCGCATGGAGAGCGTGAGCTGGGCGCTGGCTGTGCCGGTGTTCACGATGCCGGTGTTCGATCTGGCGGCCATCATCAGCCTGGGGGTGCCGCTGTTCATCGTGACCATGGCCTCGCAGAACCTGCCGGGTGTGGCGGCCATCCGCGCGGCCGGCTACGACATGCCGATCAGCAAGATCATCTCGCTCACCGGCATCGCCACGCTCGTGCTCGCGCCTTTCGGCGCCTTTGCGCTGAACCTGTCCGCCATCACCGCCGCCATCTGCATGGGGCCGGAAGCCCATGAAGACCCCAAGCGCCGCTATGTGGCGGCCATGACGTCGGGCCTGCTCTACACGCTGCTGGGCACGATTGGTGCCGGACTGGCGACGGCGCTCAAGGACGAGGCCGACCGCGAGGCGGCGCTGATCACCTTCCTGGTGACACTCTCTGGCGTGAGCATCCTGGGCGTCGGCTCGGCCTTCTGGGGGGTGGTGGCGGGTGTGCTGGCCCTTGTGGTGCAGCGGTCGTGGAAGGCGCGCTGAGCGGGCTGGATGCCGTGAAGATCTGCACTCAACAGCCGGCTTGAGTGCAGGGGCTCGCGCAGCAGGCGCTCGCAGCGGCAGCGCGCAGTGCTCGCCGTCACCCCGCTGCCAGTGCCAGACCAGCAAGATTCGGCCGGCCTTTCCGCTTGTCCCATGCGGTTCTTCAGGCACTTTGGTCTGGAGAACCGCTTGCAGTGCGGATCCAGCCAGTCGTCTCAGGGCGTCGACCCGGTGCGAAGCGCACAGTGCATGAGCATTTTCCGCAGCCTGGTCGGCGGGCTTGAACCGAGCCTGCCCGCCTAAACTTGCGCTTCCTCCCCGAAGCACGCCTGCGAGCACCCATGGCCCGGCCCGACTGCACCGAACAACTGCAAGCCCTCATGCGCGAGCGCATCCTGATCCTGGATGGCGCCATGGGCACCATGATCCAGCGCTACAAGCTGGCCGAGGCCGATTTCCGCGGCGACCGCTTCACCGACCACCCCAAGGACCTCAAGGGCGACAACGAGCTGCTGTGCATCACGCGGCCCGATGTGATCAGCGAGATCCATGAGCAGTACTTCGCCGCGGGTGCAGACATCGTGGAGACCAACACCTTTGGCGCCACCAGCGTGGCCCAGGGCGACTACGAGCTGCCGCAGCACTACCCGGGCCTCGTGCGCGAGCTGAACCTGGCCGCCGCCAAGCTGGCCTGCGATGCACGGGACAAGTATTCGACGCCGGACAAGCCGCGCTTTGTGGCCGGCGCGCTCGGCCCCCAGCCCAAGACGGCCAGCATCAGCCCGGATGTGAACGACCCCGGTGCGCGCAACATCACCTTCGACGAGCTCAAGGTGGCCTACACCGAGCAGATCGAGGCGCTGGTGGACGGCGGCGTGGACATCATCCTGGTCGAGACGATCTTCGACACCCTGAACGCCAAGGCGGCCATCTTCGCCATCGACGAGTACTTCGAGACCCATGGCCTGCGCCTGCCGGTGATGATCTCCGGCACCGTGACCGATGCCTCCGGCCGCGTGCTCTCGGGCCAGACGGTGGAAGCCTTCTGGGCGAGCGTGCGCCACATCAAGCCCATCACCATCGGCCTGAACTGCGCCCTGGGCGCGGCGCTGATGCGCCCCTACATCGAGGAGCTGGCCAAGAAGGCGGGTGAGACGGCGATCAGCTGCTACCCCAATGCCGGCCTGCCCAACCCGATGAGCGACACCGGCTTTGACGAAACCCCGGCCGACACCTCGCGCCTGGTGGGCGAGTTTGCGCAGGCGGGCTTTCTCAACATCGCTGGCGGCTGCTGCGGCACCACGCCGGAGCACATCGCGGCCATCGCGAAGGCCGTGGCGCAGCACAAGCCGCGGCCCTGGGGCCGCTTCGGCGCGGCGTATCGCGAGGCGGCCTGAGTCGGCTTGCGGCGGCGGACGGCCGGCCGAGTGCGCGGTGTGCAGGCCGATGCCGAGGCGCTGATCCGCCGGCAAAGCTGAAACGGGGTGCATGGCCGCACCCCGTTTCGCTTTTCTTGGCTGAAATTGACGTATTTTCAGCGCGTCAATTGGTCAAGATCCGCGCTGAGAGCGCGGAAAGTGGCCGACTGACCGGCTCTAAAAATTGCGTCCGAAATGGACTCATTGCTTTGCGGCCGGAAACAGCCGATCGCTCGGCAGCACCTCGCCCGCGGCATAGGTCGGCATGCTGCGCAGCTGGGCGTAGTAGGGCGTGAAGTCCGGCGCCGTGGCGTCGAAGAGCTGCTGGTAGCTGTCGATGACGTAGTAGGTGTCCTGGAAGTCATCGATGCGGTACTTGCTCGCCATCACGCGCAGCAGGTCGAAGCCGACGCGGTTGGGCTTGGGCGAGAACAGGCTGTGCTGCGGCTCGCTGCCCGAGGACAGGATGCCCGCGCCGTAGATGCGCAGGCCAGCCGGTGTGTTGATCAGCCCGAATTCCACCGTGTACCAGTACAGGCGCGCCAGGTACTCCAGCCCGCCCAGGGCCTGCGCCTTCAGGCCGCCTTCGCCATAGGCCTGCATGTAGTCGGCAAACACCGGGTTGTAGAGCAGGGGCACGTGGCCGAAGAAGTCGTGGAACACATCCGGTTCCACGATGTAGTTGAACTCGTGCTCCTCGCGCAGCCAGGTCGTGACCGGAAAGCGCCGCTGCGCCAGCAGCGAGAAGAATGCCGTCTCCGGGATGATGCCGGGCACCGCGGCGATCTCCCAGCCGGTGGCGCGGCGCAAGGACACATTCACCTGCTCGAAGCGCGGGATCGCCTCGGCCGAGTCCATGTGCGTGAGGCCTTCCATGAATTCGTCGCAGGCCAGACCCGGCAGCTTGGCGATGCGATCCGCGTACAGGCGTCGGTAGCGCTCGTGCATCTCGGGCGTGTAGGCGCCCCAGTCCTGATCGCAGGTGAAGTCCGCCCGGGCGCTGGCGTAGTCGCCGCGTGGCGGGTTGTCGGTGGCGCCGAAGCTGTAGGCGGCGGGCAGGTCGTCGATCTTCATGCGCGGTCTCCTCGTCTCGGCGGCGGTCTGGATCATTCGTTGGATGCTGCCGTCGGCCTCATGCGGCCGGCTGGCTGGTCGAGGGGGCTTCGCTTCGGCCTCTGACGGCGTTCGCTTTGCCGTCGATCCCCGCTTTCGCGAGGCCCCTCGACGGGTAGCTCACGCCGTCGGCCTCATGCGGGTAAATCGCTGCTCGGGCAGTCATCGCTTCGGCCTCTGACGGCGTTCGCTCTGCCGTCGATCCCCGCTTTCGCGGGGCCCCTCGACGGGTAGCTCACGCCGTCACGACGCCCCGCCGAATCTGATCCAGCTCGATCGATTCGAACAGGGCCTTGAAGTTGCCTTCGCCGAAGCCTTCGTCGCCCTTGCGCTGGATGATCTCGAAGAAGATCGGGCCGATCACGGTCTTGGTGAAGATCTGCAGCAGGCGGCCGCCGCCGGGGGCGCCGTCCATCAGGATGTAGTTCTTGTGCAGGCGGGCAATGTCTTCGCCGGTGCCGGGCAGGCGCTTTTCCACCAGCTCGTAGTAGGTGTCCGGCGTGTCCAGGAACACCACGCCGGAGGCGCGCAGGGCTTCCACGGTCTCGTAGATGTTGTTGCTGGACAGGGCAATGTGCTGGATGCCCTCGCCGTGGTAGTCGTCCAGGTATTCCTGGATCTGGCCGGCCTTCTCGCCGCCCTCCTCGTTGATGGGGATGCGGATCAGGCCGCAGGGGCTGGTCATGGCCTTGGACTTCACGCCGGTGACCTGGCCTTCGATGTCGAAGTAGCGGATCTCGCGGAAGTTGAACAGGCGCTCGTAGAAGTCGGCCCATTCCTTCATGCGGCCGCGGTGCACGTTGTGCGTCAGGTGGTCGACCATCTGCAGACCCACCCCCGTGTGGTTCACGTCGGTGTGCGCGGTGGCCGGGTTCAGGGGCACGAAATCGACGTCATAGATGTCGATGTCGCCGATCGTGCCGGCGGCGGCGCCGTCCTTGCCCTTCCAGCGGTCCACGAAGTAGATCAGCGAGTCGCCGATGCCCTTGATGGCCGGGATGTTCAACTCCATCGGGCCGCTCTTGGAGTCAAAGCCCCAGGCGCCGAGCTCCAGCGCACGCTTGTAGGCGGCGGCAGCGTCCTGCACGCGGAAGGCAATCGCGCAGATGGACGGGCCGTGCAGGCGTGCGAAGCGCTGGGCGAAGGAATCCGGCTCGGCGTTGACGATGAAGTTGATGCCGCCCTGGCGATAGAGCAGCACGTTCTTGGTGCGGTGCCGGGCAATCGCCTTGAAGCCCATGCTCTCGAACAGCTTGCCCATGGCGGCGGGGTCCGGCGCGGCGTATTCGATGAACTCGAAACCGGCGGTGCCCATGGGGTTGTCCCAGGGCGTGAACTTGGCGACGGGCTTGCTGGCAGACATGGAAGGCACCTCGGTGGCAGAGAAGCTGCGGCTTGGTCTGCAGGGCTGCGCCATGCCGCGAGAATGGGCGAAATCGTACGCCTCCAAATGCGCAACAGATATGCGTTGTTCGCCCTCTGAATGCAACTAGGCGCAATAAAATTGCGCCACAGTCAGCCTTTGAGCACCTTCATGCCCGCCATCGATATCGACCGCATCGACCGCCAGATCCTCGATCTGCTTCAGGGCGATGCGCACCTGACCTACCAGCAGATCGCCGAGAAGGTGAACCTCTCCGCCAGCCCCTGCCTGCGGCGCATCAAGCGCCTGGAGGAGGCCGGCATCATCAAGCGCTATGTGGCCCTGCTCGATCCGCAGAAGCTTGGCCTCGGCCTCCTGGCCTACGTGAACGTGAAGCTGGAGAAGCGCGGCGCCAAGCCGCTGGAGAACTTCCGCGCGGCGGTGCAGACCTGGCCGGAGGTGGTGACCTGCCTGGCCATGACCGGCGAGATGGACTACCTGCTGCGCGTGCACTGCCGCGACCTGGAGCACTTCACCCACCTGGTCATGGAGCGGCTCATGACCCGGCCCGAGGTGATGGACGTGAAGAGCAGCTTCGCCCTGGAGCGGGTGAAGGACACCACGGCCCTGCCGGTGCCGCAGTAGCCGGGCGCGGTCGAGTCAGTCGAACAGCTGCGCCAGCGGCACCGGCCGCCCGACGCACCAGCCCTGCACATCGTCCACGCCGAGTGCGGCCACCTGCTGGCGGACCGCCTCGTCGCCGACGCACTCGGCCACGGTGCGGATGTTCAGGCGGTGGGCGATGCGCACGATCGAGGCGATGATCTCCTCGTCCAGCCCCAGGTTCCTGACGCTGTGGTTCGTGGCGTTCGGATTGCTCAGGCCGGTGATGAACGAGCCGTCGATCTTGATCTCGTCCACGGCAAAGCGCTTGAGGTAGTCATAGGTCGCAAAGCCGGTGCCGAAGTCGTCGATGGAGACGGCAAAGCCGGCCGCACGCAGCTCCGACACGGTGGTCTGGGCGAGCTGCGGGCTGGCAATCGCCTGCGACTCCGTGATCTCGAAGCAGAAGTGCGCGGCAGACAGACCACGATCGGCCAGGGCGCTTTTCACGAAGCCCACGAAGCCCGGATCGGCCAGGCTGGCCGAGCTCATGTTGATGGCGCACTTGCGCACCTGCGCCAGTTGCTCGGGACGCTTGCGGAAGTAGTCGAACACGGCGCTGACGACGATGCGGTCGATCTGCGCCATCATGCCCAGCTCGGCGGCGATCGACAGGAACACGCCGGGTGGCAGCAGGTGGTCCTGGTCGTCGCGCAGCCGGGCGAGGATCTCGAAGGCACGGCGCGGATCGTCGGCAGCCCCGGGGCGGGCGGGTTCGATCGGCTGGGCAAACAGCACGATGCGGCCCTCGTTGATCCAGCTGCGCACACGCTCGCTGCGGCTGGCGATGTCGGCCAGGCGGTAGAGCAGGTCGTCCGTGAGATCGTGGCGCGGCGGGCGCTGTGCATTGACCGGCGCAGCCTGCGCCTCCAGCGCCATGAGCGTGGACGTCATCAGCGTGGCACTGCCGCCGCCGCCGGGCGGCAGGCGCACGACGGTCACGCGGCCGGGCATGTCGATCATGTCGCCGTTCTCGCGCGGCACCTGGTGGCGCTTGAGCGCCAGATACAGCGCATCCACCGTGTCGTGTCCGCGCTCGTCATCCGGAAAGGCCAGCAGGTAGCGGCCGGGCTCGGTCGTGGCGAGCATCCGGGGCTGATAGGCGTCCAGCTGCTTGGCCAGCTGGCGGCGCGCCGAGAGAATGTTGGCCGGGCCGAGCAGAAAGCCGATGCGTTCCTGCGAGCCGAACCACACGGCCACCAGCAGCCAGGCGCGCTGGCTGTCGCGTGCCTCGAGCCAGCGGCCGAAGCCGAACTCGTTGTACAGGCCGGTCACCGGCTCGCGCATCGCCTGGTCTTCCAGGCGCGCAAGCGCGCGGGCGCGGTCGCTGGAGATGGCCTGCAGGATCTGTGCAAGCAGGGTGCCGCAGAAGATCAGCACGAGGGTCTCGAAGACCTCCTTGCGCAGCGCGGGCTCGGTGGGTCGGCCGCTGCCGATCGGGTCGCTGGTCAGCACCAGGGCCAGCGACATCAGCACCGCAGCCAGGGTCAGGATCGCATAGTTGAATCGGGCGCCCTGGGTCATGGCACTGAAGGCCACCAGCGGCAGGTAGGCCAGTGCCACGATGGTCACGTATGCATCGTTGCCGCTGCGCCGCAGCCAGAAGATCACGGCTGCCAGGGCAATCACCGACAGGCCCGCCAGCGCGTCGATGACCGTGATGCGCAGCTCCGAGAACCCCGGCGGGAAGGGCAGGGGGTTGGCGTCGCCGTCGGCCGATCCGAGCAGGCTCAGGATCAGCGGTGCGAACAGCAGCACGCCCAGTGCCTGGATCACCCAGTACACGAAGGCCAGCTCACCGAAGGCCAGCGAACCGAACTGGCCCGACAGCTTGAAGATCATTGCGCCCAGCAGCGCGGGCAGCAGCGCGCCGATCAGCAGCGTGGCGAGATAGAAGTTCAGCAGCCAGCGCAGGCGCCCATGCTCCGAGCCGATGCCGCGCCATCCACGCACCGCGAGCAGCCAGCGCAGCACCGCCACGGATGCGAGCACGGCCAGCGCCTCCCCGGCTGCCGCGGTGATGCCGACCCAGGGCCGGTGCGGCTGGGCCAGCGCACCCCAGCACAGCATGCCGCCCATGACCGGCAGCAGCATGACGTAGCCGTACTTCCATGTCAGCGCGAAGGCCACGCCGGCCGGCAGCCAGAGCAGCGAGAAGTGCTCGCCCGGCGACAGGCTGCGTGACAGCCACGCCGCCAGCGCAACCCCCATGAACGCGGCGAGCAGACGCAGTGCGCCCTCTCGCGTGAGGGCGCGCGGACGGACGGCCAGGGCACTGTTTCGGGTCATGGACCCCGGGATTCTATTGATCGCCCTGCGGGCGGGGATCCCCGGCTTGGGGAGCACCCTCGCCAGGATCGACGGCCTGCGCCATGATGCGCAGCATGACCACGGACCACGCCCGCGAAGTTCAGCTGCCACCGAATGCCGCCGATCTGCTCGCCGGCTTGCTGCGCGCACGGGCCGCAGAGGCGAGCATCTGCCCGTCCGAACTGGCGCGTGCGCTGGCGGCCTCGGCCGGCGAGCGCGAGGCCTGGCGGCGCTGGATGCCTGCGGCGCGGCAGGCTGCACTGGCGCAGGCGCGGCTGGGGCGTGTGTGCATCACGCAGGGGCGCCGGGAGTGCTTGCCTGACGAACCCCTGCGCGGTGCCGTCCGGATTCGCCGCGGCCCGCGCTTCGATGCGCTCTAGCCGGGCGGCTGTAGGGCCGCGCAGATGGCCTGTGCCAGGGCTTCGCGCTGCTGTGCGCCGTGTGCCACGCCCTCGCGCTGCTTCGGCGCCCAGGTGGGCTGCGGAAAGTGCGCGTCGTCCGGCCAGCGCGGAATCAGGTGCCAGTGCACGTGCGGTGCCATGTTGCCGAAGCTCGCGAGGTTCATCTTGTGCGGCTTCAGGGTGTTGCGCATCACGCGCTCGATGGTGAACACGGCCTGCATCAGCTCGCTCTGCTCTGCGGGCAGGAGGTCGCTGAGTTCGCGCACATGGTTCTGCCAGATGACCCTGACCAGGCAGGGATAGGCCGGATCATCGGCAAAGATCACGCGATATCGCGGCGTGCGCAGGATCAGGCTGCCGCCATCACCAGTGCACAGCGGGCAGGGGGTGTCGTCTGCATTCAGGATCGGAGCGCTCATCGCCTGATTAAAGCAGTGCGGCGCCGCATCCGGATCGCGCCTGCGCATCCGCAGGGCAGATCACATAGACTCGGCTCCGACCCCATCCGGCCCACGCCTCACCGACCCTGCCTGCCCATGATCCAGCGCCTGACCTGCTTCGCCCTGCTCGTGCTCTGGGTCGGCTGTGCAGCGGCACAGGCCAATCGGGCCGCGGCGCCCCAGCCACCCCGCGAGGCGAGCCTGCCCGAGCCTTCGGCCTCGGCACGCGATCTGTTCTCGCGCACCAAGGACCGCATCGTGCAGGTCCGGGTGCTGCTTGCGAGTGCCAGCGAGCAGTCCTCCCTCGGTTCGGGCTTCCTGGTTCGCGACGATGGCGCGCAGGGCGCCTGGGTGCTCACGAACTATCACGTCATCAGCGCCCTGGCGATCCACCCGGACAAGTACCGCATCGAGCTGCGTGGCACCAACGAGCGCAAGGTGCGGGCGCAGCTCATGGCCGTGGACGTGATCCATGACCTGGCGGTGCTGCGTACCGATCCGCCCCCAGCCGGCGCGCCCGGGGTGCCCTGGAACGTCTTTGCCCTGCGCGACACGGCGCTGGTACAGGGCAGCAAGGTGTTCGCCATGGGCAACCCGCTGGAGCTGGGCTTCGTGATTTCCGAAGGCATCTACAACGGGCCCGTGGAGTCGCGCATCTATGAGCAGATGCTGTTCTCGGGCTCGCTGAACTCGGGCATGAGCGGCGGACCGGCGATCGATGA
>DASSQC010000506.1:0-6819 GCA_035702705.1 Burkholderiaceae bacterium
ATGGAGGATGTGGCGACCGGCGCGCGTTTCCATGGCTCATTGCGAGCGAGCGGAATGCGGACAAGCGATACGAACTCAGTCCAGCTGAGGCCGCACCCGCTCGCCTCAGCGCTTCACCGCCGCCTTGGCCGCCTTGAACTCCGGGCCCCAGATCGGATGGCCCTGCTCTGCAGGCGTGAGATCGAAGCTTGCGTCGAGGGTGAGTGCGCGCTCGAAAGCCGCACGGCAGGGGGCACGCTGACCTTGGGCGCAGTTGCTGAAGGCCATGTACTTGAGCGCCCTGACCTGGATATCGGTGTCTGCACGCTGCAGATCGGGCGCGCCGTTCAGGCGGGCGAGCGCGCCACGGAAATCGCCGCGGTCATAGGCGGCCACCGCCTCATCGACGATCTTGGTCAACGCGGCACGGCGCTCCTGCTCGGGCGTGGGCGGAGGCGGTGCGGGGGCGGGAGCAGGTGCTGCAGGTGCGGGAGCCGGAGCGGCGACCGCGGTTGGTTCGGGCTTCGGCACCGGCGGCTTGCTCGCACAGGCGCTCAGCATGGCCGCGACGAATGCGGCAAGCAGCGCGCGGGACGACCGCCGCGTGGAGGCAGGAGAGTGGACTGTGGGAAACATGACGGGCTCCGGCATGGGGTGTTTCAAATCGAACGGGATCAGAAGTTGACCGAGGGCACGCTGATGCTGCGTCCGCCGACCACCTCAAACTGGCGAGCAACGACCTGATCGGGCTTGGCCGGATTGCTGAAGCGGGCCTCGTACTTGCCCACCGGCAGACGCAGGTTGTCGTCGGGCCCGGGCACGACAAGTTCACGCTTGAAGCCATCGGGGCCGGTAATCACGACGTTTGCCCAGGGCTTGGCAAGGAGTTTGGCCCGTCCGTTGGACTTCAACTCGTCGAGGGCCTTCTGTGCATCGGCGCGCAGCGCGCCGTCCGGGTACTTCTTGAGGAAGGCCTCGACCTGCGCCAGGTTGGACTTATTGGTCTTGTCCCACTCCTGCTTCTCGGCCTGCGGGTCGCTTGGCGGTGCAGGCGTCGGGCTTGGTGCAGGGTTCGGCGTGGGTGCGGGCTGAGGGTCCGTCGGAAGCGTCTGCGGCGGTTGCGGCTGCGGATCGGTGGGCGCCGGTGTAGGTGTGGGAGCCGGCGCAGCCGCAACGGCGGCAGGCGCAGGGGCCTCGGCGATCGGGGCAGGTGCGGGCTTGGAGCTGCTGGCCATCCAGGCCCCACCACCGACGAGGCCGAGCACCACAACCGCACCCACGGCGATCAGACCACCCTTGCCGCCCTTCTTGGCGCCCGCTGGATCGGACGAGGCCTTGGCCTCGGCTTTCTCCGACACCTTGGCGCCCGCCGGTGCAAGCGGCTTGTCGGCTGGCTTTTCAGACGGTTTGGCCGGAGGCTTTTCGGCCGCCTCGAGGATGGCACGTTCGCGCGCCTGCATTTCCTGCAGTTTCTTGATAGCCGTCTGCTGGGCAGCCGGGACGGGCTCGGGCGCCGGCGCCTTCGAAGCCGCAGGCGCCGGCGCGGGCGCAGGTACTGCTGCAGGCTTGGCCGCAGCGGGGCCCGGCGCGGGCGTGGCTGCCGCTGCGCTGGCCGCCTTCGTGCCCGCAGCCGCAAACTGCGCCGACTGTGAGGGGCTGATCACTCGCGTCAGATCTGGGTCGAAGGCCGGTTGCGCGGGTGTTGCAGCGGCGGGTACAGGCGCGGGTACAGGCGCAGGGATGGGCGCGGGTGCCGCAGCGGCCGCCGGCGGCAGACCTGCGGCGGCCTTGGCCTGGGCAGCTGAAGCAGCGGCTGCAGCACCGCTCAGGCTGGTCGGGTTGGAAACGATGATGGTCTGGTCGGCCTCGAACACCGGAGGCGGCGCAGCGGGTGCCGGCACCGCACCGCCGCCGAGCGCAGCCTCGAACTCCGCAGACGGAATCGCGAATGACTCGGTCGGCACCGGCGGCTTGGCACCGGTCACGGGAAAGACCGTGGGGCCGAAGCCCGAGCGTGGGAACTGGGCCTCGGCCGATGGCGCAGCCGCGGGCTTGAATGTCTGCATGCCCAGCAGATGGCGGAAGGCAGCCATGGACTGCGGACGATCCTCGGGTTTCACGGCCAGGCCCGCGTCGATCGCGGCCAGGAACTCCTTGGAGAAGCGCGCATAGGCCGGATCCGTCGCCAGCGGCGTCAGCGGATCCTTGAGCAGACGCGTGACCGACGCCGCCGGCGGCTTGCCGGTGACGCAGTAGTAGAGCACTGCACACAGGGCATAGATGTCGGTCCACGGACCCTGCTTCATGCCCGCATCGTCGGCGTACTGCTCAACCGGGGCGAAGCCCGGCTTGAGGATCACCGTGAGCGCCTGGGTCATGTCGCTGATGACGCGGCGAGCGGCGCCGAAGTCCAGCAGCACCGGTGCACCGGTGCGCAGGATCATGATGTTGTCCGGCGCGATGTCGCGGTGGAAGATGTTCTGGTTGTGCAGGTTCTCCAGCGCGTCAAGCAGCGGCACCAGCATCGAGCGCAGCCAGGGCTCGTCGATGGCTTCGGGCTCGCTCTTGAGGATCTGCCGCAGATTCACGCCCTCGTAGTAGGGCATGACCATGTAGGCGGTGCCGTTGGCCTCCCAGAAGCGGTAGACCTTCACGAGCGCGCTGTGGTCGAACTGGGCGAGCAGGCGTGCTTCGTTGATGAAGCTGCGCATGCCGGCTTCGAAGGTCTCCTTGTGGCGCTCGCTCTTGACGACCACCTTGGACACCGAATTGCGCGTTGCGAGGGCGCCCGGCAGGTACTCCTTGAGCGCCACAGTGCGGTGCAGGGACGTGTCGAAGCACAGATAGACCGTGCCGAAGCCCCCCTCCCCGATGACGCTCTTGATCTCGAATTCGCTGATTCGGGTGCCTGCGGGCAGCACGTGGTGCCCATCTCCCGCGCCGTGCTCTGTACTCACGTCGGTGCCTCTGTCGTACTGGCGGATGCATCAAGGGTGACGCACCCGGACGGCCGGAAACTTCTTGTCCCGCTGGCGGGCAGGCGATCGCTGCGCCCGATGAAGCCGGTCCGTGCTCATTGGACGGGAAAGTGTATCCACGAACCCCCGCTGGGGCTGCGCCTTTCTGCGCTTGCAGCCACACAGGGACACCCCACTCCCAAGAACGCGGTACAGGGCGACCGTAGGTCGCGTTTCGCTGCCCGCGCCAGGTCGAACCTGCGGCGACGAACAGCACCTGCCCGCACCCTGCGCATCCCTGCGGCCAAGAAAAAGCCCGCCTTGCGGCGGGCTTTATCGGCGAGACAAGGTCGGAGACCGCGATCAGGCCTTCTTGACCCAGGCAGCGCACCAACCGGTCGGGCTGATCTCCGTGTCGCCGGGGATGACCTTGCAGCCGCCGGCCGACTTGGCGTCCTTGCCGGGCACAAACTGCATGCAACCGGCACAGGCGTTGCCGTTCTTGGGGGTGTCCTGATACTGCAGGGCCTTGCGGCTGGCGTCGTTCTTGGCGGCGCTGGCCTGCGTGGCCACGCCGGCCAGGGGAACGGCGACAGCGGTGATTGCAATACCCTTGAGCCACGTGCGACGGGAGATGTCAGCCATTTGGGGTTCCTTGGTGTCTGTTGGAGGATGAACGTCTGGCGCTTGCGCGCCGCGCGGTTCGTCCATGTCTTGGACGGCGCTGGACATTAAACGCTTGTGCGATAAAGCGGTGTACTGAACCGTAGCAGTTCACTTGGGTATTAGGGTCTTCATCCATGCGAAATGCGCGCACGTGACGCACCGCAGGCGAGGCAAACAAGAATGATTCTTGATTCAGAATTCATCCGGTCGCAGATCCGCACAGTGCCGGACTGGCCGCAGCCCGGTGTGATGTTCCGTGACATCACACCGCTGATGCAGAACCCCAAGACCTTCCGGGTGCTGATCGACCGCTTCATGCACCGCTACATGGATCGCAACATCGATCTGGTGGCCGGCATTGACGCGCGCGGCTTCATCTTGGGCAGCGTGCTTGCGTACAACCTGAACCGCGGTTTCGTGCCCATCCGCAAGAAGGGCAAGCTGCCCTTCGACACCATCGGCGAGGACTACAGCCTGGAGTACGGCACGGCGACCGTCGAGGTGCATGCGGACGCAGCGCAGCCCGGGCAGCGCGTCCTGCTCATCGACGACCTGATTGCCACCGGGGGCACCATGCTCGCCGGCGCACGCCTGCTGCAACGCCTGGGCGCCGAGGTGGTGGAGGCCGCCGCCATCGTCGACCTGCCCGACCTGGGCGGCAGCAGCCGGCTGCGCGCTTCGGGCCTGCCGGTCTGGACGGTCTGCGCCTTCGAGGGGCACTAACCGCTCATCGGGCAAGCCTGCGGCAGGTGCGCGCAGGCCCGGCAAACCCGTAGCTGCGCAGATTGACGCCGCTGCCCGGGCATCGGCACGCTACGCCCATGTCTCGCACCTTCCTCTACCCGCCCCTTGCCGTGCTGCTCACGGCATTTGCCGCTTCACTCAGACGCTACCGGGTCCTGGTGCTTGCTGCCGGCTGCATCGCCACCCTTGCACCGGGCGTGCGGGCCGCCGATCTCGATGACGCAGCACTGCTCAAGCGCATCGCGCAAGGCGGCGTGGTGCTGATGATGCGTCACGCGCAAACGGTATCGGGCATCGGTGACCCACCAGACTTCAAGCTGTCCGACTGTGCCACCCAGCGCAATCTGGACGCGCGCGGCCGAGACCAGGCGCGTGCGCTCGGGGCGCGCCTGCAGGACGCCGGCATCCGTCCGACGCGTGTGCTCAGCTCGGCATGGTGTCGTTGCAAGGACACGGCACAGCTGGCCTTCGGCACGCACGTCGTGCTGCCCGATCTGAACAGCTTCTTCGAAGACCGCAGCGGCGCGGCGGCACAGACCGCGGCCTTGCGCACGCGTCTGTCGCGACTGGCCGGCGGCGACATTGAAGTCTGGGTCACGCATCAGGTGAACATCCAGGCGCTGGCCGGGGTGTCGCCGGCCATGGGCGAGACCGTGGTACTGGCTGCCGGGCTGCCGGTCCGCGTGCTTGGGCGGCTGACGCAAACCTTCCCATGAAGCAAGGTTGCTCAGAGCGCATCTACCTGCGGCTTTGCCGTCACAAGCCCGCTCGGCCTTCCCCCAACTTGGGGACATTTCGCGACTGCCCGAACATCTTTCATGATGAACTGAAGCGCATGGCGTGTTCGGCTGCACGCTGTGCAGACCCGCCGACACAGGCGGGCTGATCTGGAGCCAACAAGTAATAGTTAGCAGTCATTAGGGGATCTGAATGAACCTTCTCAATCTAGGCGGCGTGGTACGCGCCGAGCGCGTGCGACAGGGACTGACGCAGCGCCAGCTGGCCGAGCGCTCGGGCGTCTCGTACCAGCAGATTTCGCTGATCGAATCGGGGCGCGTTGATCCGCGCGTCACCTCGCTCATGGCACTTGCCGGTGCTCTGGGCATGCGCGTGGCCCTCACCGGGGTCGACGCAGGCAGCGCAAGCAATGCCAGCGCTGGCGCCATGCGCCAGGCCGCAGCCGCCTGAGCACGCCTCGGGCGCACGTCAAAGGCCGGGACCCCCGGCCTTTTTCTTTGGTGCGCACGATGTGGCGGCGGCGCACCCGCCCGACCCGCCGCGGGAACTTCCTGCGGATCCGACGCAATATGCAAGGTAGATGCCGCCATTGCATATCGTGGACCTGACCCACCCCGCCTCCCACACCGACGCCGCCATCGCCCAGCGCATTGCCGAGGGTGATCGCACGGCACTCGCGCAGCTCTATGCCCGCGAGTCCGGCCCGGTGTACCGCTACTGCCTGGCGCTGTGCGGCAACCCGACCTGGGCGGCCGACGCCATGCAGGATGCGTTTCTCGCCTTTGTGAACAAGCCGCAGGGCTACGACCCCGCACGGGCGCCGCTGGCCGCCTATCTGGCCGGCATCGCCCGGCATGCCGTACTTGCGCACCTGCGCCACCAGGACCGCGAGACCCCGACCGACGACGACCATGCCGCCTGGGACGACAGTGCCGCTGCCACGGCCGATCACGAGCCCGCCAGCCTGCTGATCGCACGCCAGGGCGTGGACGCGCTCATGCGCGCCATTGCGGCGCTGCCGGTCGTGTTTCGCGAGGCCGTGATCCTGGTGGAGCTGCAGGAACGCAGCTATGCCGAGGCGGCCGCCATTGCTGGCATCGAACTCAACACCCTGCGCACCCGCCTGCACCGCGGGCGCGCCCGACTTGCCGCGTTGCTTGCGCCTGCAGCCTCGTCTGCACGCGCGCCTGCGGCCCACCCGCCCGTCCACACCCAGGAGGCCTCACATGACGGCACCTGACAACAACCACACTGCATCACCCGACCCGGCTGCTGGCGGCGTCCAGTCGCTCGCAGCCGCCGTGGCCCAGGCCCGCAGCCACCTCGCCCGCGATCCGGCCTGGCAAGCGCCCGAACACGTGCAGGCGGCCGTGCTGGCGGCCTTCGACCAGCGTCACGCCCGACCGGCGACCACCACGCCGACAGCGCGCAAAGGCGTGCTCGGCGGCGGGCTGCCCAGCTGGCTGCGCAACTTCGTCCAGTCCCCCTGGGGCCTCGCGGCCACTGCGGCCTCGGTGTTTGCCGTGAGCGTGATCACCCTGAATCTGGTCCAGACGCAGTCCGAACGGGCCGGGGCGCAGATTGCGGCCTCGGCCACGCAGATGGCGCAGCACCTGGCCAGCTACGCCAACACCTCCGGCTTCATGCCCCTCGTGTCGCAAGCCGAACTGGCACAAGACCCGGCCGGCTGGCTGGTGCCGGCCGAGCTGCCGCGCGCCCAGCTCGCAGCGCTCGG
>DASSQC010000507.1:0-4006 GCA_035702705.1 Burkholderiaceae bacterium
TCTCGAAAGGTAGGTTCGGCAGGGCCTGGCGCACTTTCAATTACGCGGCATGCGAGCGCCGCACAACTTGGGCCACCATCCGCACAAACGGAACGTGCGGATGCCCGTCCACTCGCGGCATCGCAGGAACCGGGCTCTGGAAACCCGATGAGCGTTTCCGCCGGCCGCGGCATGCTTGAACCGCGCAGTCATTGGAGACGGTCGTGACAACGAATGCCAAGCAGTTGCGACGCAGAATCACAGTTGCAGAGGGCACGGCGAGGTTGCTCGCGGGCTCATGACGCTTGCGCGCCAGCAGACGCCCAGAACTCCGCGACTTCGGTGTCTCCATCGCCCATGCTCACGCGCATCTCTCGAGCCAGCAAACCGTAGGCGTTGGCCCAGGCCGCATGGGCGTCCTCGGTGTAGGCGTCACCCAAGCAGGCACGCAGCGTGGCCAACAGCGCCGTGCCAACGGTGTGGAAGTCATAGCGGCGCACACCGTACCTGCCATGACGCTGGCCCAGCAGATGCAATGCAGGAACGAGTTCATCGAAACGGTCCAGGCCATTGACCACCAACGCCAACATCTGCATCAGCTTCTTCCCCTGAGCCTCCAGGTCGGAATCAAACAGGGTACGCAAGCCGGGATCCATCTCGAACAGAGACCGGTAGAAGTCGCGCGCAACGGTTGCGGAGTCCGTCGCAAGCAGGTTGAAGCTGCTTCTGATCAACTGAATTTCCTGGGGTGTCACGCTGAGCCTCG
Organism: Burkholderiaceae bacterium; assembly: GCA_035702705.1. Classification (GTDB taxonomy): domain Bacteria; phylum Pseudomonadota; class Gammaproteobacteria; order Burkholderiales; family Burkholderiaceae_C; genus Piscinibacterium. The sequence goes on from DASSQC010000507.1 coordinate 746, forward strand.
AGATCGGTGAAATCGGTGAGTCTCTCGCGGCAGCAGTGGCTTGTATTGAATGGATCGGACTCGCACTGAATGCGGCGGTGGGCGCAGGCTGACCGAAATCTTCAAGACGCGAGTTCAGGGGCCGGACAGACTCGCCGCCCTCATGAATGCCTCGTGTCCACACTTGCCGCCGTACTCCCGCCTGACTGTCATCGCTCGACGTCGAATCAGCGCGCAAGGAAGAGGGTGCTTTCTGGCCATGGTCGGCGTGGCTTCCCAGTCGGCAGGCGCGCTGCAAGCGCTGCCGACCGACCGGGTCGTTCTCACCTTCTCGGCCGATGGGGATATTGCGCTGACGGGTCTCCGAACCGCGCGTGCGCCCATCCCCCAGCGATGCAGCATGCCTGTCGGGCTGGCGGTGCTGTCGCCGGCCAGCGCCCTGCGAGTCTTCAGAAGGTCACTGGCAGAGATTGTCGACGCCAGCGTTGCGCTGGGTGATCTCATCGGGACGCAAGAAGCTGCGGCACTTGCTCGGCTGCTGCAAAGCAGCTCCCAGCCCGACCGTACCTTGAAACTGCTCGGTGATTGGCTGCAGCTGCAGCAGCACCGCGGCGGCGATGTCGAAGCCGGCGCCCGACGCGTCATCGCAGCCACCCGTTTGGCCCTCCACCCCGCGTGCCGCGGCGACACCGTCTCGCTTGCGCAAGCGGTGGGCGTCGGTGAACGACAGTTGCTTCGCGACTTCGGCTCGTGGCTCGGTGTCTCCCCGAGCGAGTGGCTTCGGTTGATGCGCCTGCAACGCAGCCTCGCCAGTATTGCCATCGGCATGCCACTGGCAGAGGTTGCCACGTTGCAGCATTACGCAGATCAGTCGCACATGAGCCGCGACATTCGCCGATGGACGGGCCGCACGCCTTCGGAGCTGTCCGCGGAGATGGCCCACTGCGAACGCCGACAGGTGGTCGCCGCCATGGGCTCACGGGTAATGGTGTCCGACTCAATCGGAGCGGCCTGACCACGTCGGTCTTTGTGCACTGATTCACGCCGATGAGCTGGCGACGCGGCGATGTCGGCAAGGTTCTAGACCTCGCGCGCCGCGTTGCTGAGACTGCCCAGCGAATCAACAACAAGGACGATCGATGGGAGCGTTGAGTGCACTGAATCTGACTGCGCTGTTGAGCGCGTTGGTAGTGATCTCGGGTTGCGGAGGCGGAGGCTCCTCCGCGGCCGCAGCAAGTTCTCCAACGGGTGGTATTCCTTCCGCGCCAGCGCCGGCACCCGCTCCCGTACCGGCGCCCGCTCCGGCACCGTCACCCACAACCGCTCCGACGCCTGCGGCGTTGCAGTTGGCGGCCTGCCAGCCCAGCGGGAACGGTACTGACTACCAGGTCGGCCCGCAGCCCGGCCAGCTTGCCGACATCCAGGACGTCCCCTGGGAGCAGCTCAAGGCCGGCGACACCGTGCGCATCTTCCATCGAGCCGCTGCCTACCCCGGCAAGTTCCTGCTGGCCGGCAAGGGCACCGCCGACAGGCCGATCCGCGTCTGCGGCGTGCCCGGGCCCAACGGTGAGCGTCCCGTCATCGACGGTAACAACGCCATCACGCGCACTCAGCTGAAGTACAGCAACGACAACAGCCCGAGCGGCGGCCTGCTGCACCAGACGCGCTCGGTGATCGTCATCAAACCGCTGGCCACCGATGACTACCGATACTTTCCCGCCTTCATCCAGATCGACGGCCTGGAGATCCGCGGTGCCACACCCGGCAATCGATTTACCGACAACACCGGCGTCAAACGCGACTACGTGGCCTTCGGAGCCTGCCTGTGGATCGAGCGTGGCCACGACATCGTCATCGCCAACAACGAGATCCACGACTGCACCAACGGCATCTTCAGCAAGAGCACCGACGACGCCATCGCCGAGAACAATGCCAGCGAGTTCTCGGTGACCAAGAACCTGCGCATCGCCGGCAACCACATCCACGGCAACGGCGTGGTCGGTGACGATCATGAGCACAACAGCTACGTGCAGAGCCTGAATGTGGTGTACGAGTTCAACCGATACGGCCCGCTGCGCAGCGGTGCGCTCGGCTCGGCGCTCAAGGACCGCTCGATCGGCGTCACCATCCGCTACAACCGCATCGAAGAAGGCGCCCGCTCGCTCGACCTCGTCGAGGCCGAGGATGCGCCGCTGACGGCTACCGGCAACACGCTCTACCGTGAGACTTTCGTCTACGGCAACCAGATCGTGAAGGATGGCACCACGGGCACTGCTATCCACTACGGCGGTGACCACGGTGGCGCACCGGCAGGTGCGAACTGGGGCGAAGGCTTCTTCCGCAAGGGCACCCTGTACTTCTTCCACAACACGGTGGTGCTGACGGGCGACGCACCGTCGATGTACGTCTTCCAGCTCTCAACGACCGAAGAGAAAGCCGAAGTCTGGAACAACGTCTTCGTGTTCCGTGATGCTGTCAGCGAGCCGTCCTTGCGCACCGGACAGGAGGTCGCGCCGAGCTACACCCCCGGCGGCGTCATCAACTTGGGCCGCAACTGGATCACGGCCGGGTGGAAGAACAATGACCAGTACCACCCCGTGCCCGGACCAGTGAACGGCGGCGCCAACATGCTGAGTGGCGCGCAGGCGCCGCTCGACCTGCTGTCGCTGCTGCCCGCCAGTGGTGGCGCCTTGGTCGATGCTGCCGTCGCCGCACCGGCGCGTGCGGCGGGCATCGTGGTGGATCAGCAGCTCGACGCGGCCTTCCGGCCCAAGGCGCGCGCCGTCATTGGCGCTGCCGCGGACCTTGGCGCACTGGAGCGCTGATACAGCGATGTTGACGCCCGGCGCGAGGCCCAGCTTCGGCCGTTCGGCTCGATTGCGGGCGCTCCCCGTCGCCAATCCACAGCATCACGGACCGAGTTCATGGACATCGCGAAACGTTCACGCAAAGTGCTCCTGCTGTCGCTCGTGGTCACGATCAGTGCCTGCGGCGGAAGCGCGAGCCCCACGGCAGAGTCATCGGCGTCACCTGCACCTGTACCGACGCCCGCCCCGGCACCCGCACCATCACCCGTACCCCCACCCGCGCCTGCGCCAACCCCCACACCGCCTGGCATGGCGAGCGTGCCAGCCGCCATCTCGACGAACGGCGTACCCATGGGCGTGGACCGGGCTCCGTTCGACAATGACTACGGCTGCATCGCCGGCGTCGACACGGCCGGTTCGAAGTTCGTCTACGTGAAAGCGCAGGCTAACGGCGGCAACGGCGGCAACGGCGGCA
>DASSQC010000508.1:0-4439 GCA_035702705.1 Burkholderiaceae bacterium
AGGCACTCGATGTGGTGCTTGCCCCGAACGGCAGCACGATCGCCAATGCCGCGGGCATCCCCAAGCTCAAGGAAGAGAAGTCGCAGAGCAGCACCCTGGGCTTCACGCTCACGCCGAGCAAGGCGGTGGCCATCACGGCGGACCTCTACAACATCGACATCAAGGACCGCATCGTGCTGTCCGGCCGCTTCGATGCGTCCAACTACCCGGCGCTGGGCACCATTCTGGCCGGCCTGGGCGTGGGCCAGGCGCAGTTCTTCGTCAACAGCGTCAAGACCAACACGCGCGGCGTCGATCTGACGGCCTCGCACCGCACTGACTTGATGGGCGCCAAGCTCGGCACCTTCCTGGCCTACAACTACAGCAAGACGCGCGTGAAGAGCATCAACACGCCGCCCTCGCTGGTGGGCTTCGAGGATGTGCTGCTCTCCGAGCGCGAGCGCCTGTTCATCGAGCAGGGTGCGCCGCAGCAGAAGGCCATCCTGGGCTTCGACTACACGCGCGGCCCCTGGAACTCGGACTTCAAGATCATCTACTTCGGCAAGCAGACCCTGGGTACCTTCTCGGGCACGGCCAACGGCGTGCCCAACCAGCAGTACGCCGCCAAGACCTCGGCCGATCTGGCCTTCACCTACGCCATCACGCCCAACACCAAGGTGACCGTGGGCGGCACCAACATCTTCAATGTGAAGCCCACGACGCAGGACGCCAACGAGACCGACAACGGCTTCAAGTACGAAAGCGTGCAGTTCGGCCTGAACGGCGCGGCCTACTTCGTGCGCCTGTGGAGCAAGTTCTGATCACACTTTCGGACAGAACTTTCGACACACAAAAATCAATCAAGACTGGCTACAGACAAGCGGAAAGCCGACCTATCTGAAGTCGAAATCGTCTTTTTTCGGCCATATTGGGGTGCACACCGTTGGGGTGCACCCCTTTTTCATGGCCGCCTTGAGTTCTGGCAGCATCGCACATCCATGCGCACCTGCCGGCGTGAGCCCTAGACACCATGCTTTCAATTCCGCTCGGCCCCTTGGCGCTGCCGGTCGCACCCGTGCTGCTGCTCTTGGCAGCGCTGTGCGCGCTCTGGCTCGCACGGCGCCTCGCGGGCGGAGCGCACGCGGCGTCGGCTGAGTCTGCGCTGTGGTGGGCCGTGGGAAGCGGCCTGGTGGCTGCGCGCATCGGACATGTCGCGCTGAACGCGTCGGCCTACGCTGCGCAGCCGGCCGCGTGGATCGATCTGCGGGATGGCGGCTGGTTCTGGCCGGCGGGCCTGCTGGTGGGCACGCTGGTGCTGGCCGGCCGGGCATGGCGCCAGGCTGCGCTGCGGCCGGCGCTGCTTGCGAGTGGCGTCGTCGGTCTGGCGCTATGGGGTGGCGGGCAATGGCTCACGACACAGTGGGGCGGCGATGCCCGATCGGCAGCGCTGCGCGCCCTGCGTTTCGAACCCCTTGCAGCCGGCACCGCGTTGCCCTTGGAGGCGCTTGCGAACGGCGCACCGATGGTCGTGAACCTCTGGGCCAGCTGGTGCGGCCCCTGCCGCGCCGAGCTGCCGCTGCTGGCGCAGGCGCAACAGGCCCACCCCGATGTGCGCTTCGTCTACGTGAATCAGGGCGAATCTGCCGAGACCATCCGCGCATTTCTGGGCGCCCAAGGCATGCAGCTTGAGCCGGTCCTGCTGGATGCAGGTCGCCGCCTTGGGCCCGCCGTGGGCTCGCGGGGTCTGCCCACCACGCTGTTCATCGACGCGCAAGGCCAAGTGGTGGACGCACACCTCGGTCTGATCAACAGCGCAGCGCTGAACGCGCAGCTCACCCGCCTCAAGGCGCCGGCCCGCTAGGCCGAAAGGCAAAACGGGGCGCCAGTCCGTGAGACTGCGCCCCGCCGGGTGGTCCATCTGAAGATCAGCTGAACAGGTCCTTGACCTTGTCGGTCCAGCTCTTTTCCTGCGGAGAGTGCTTGTTGCCGCCCTTGTGCAGGGACTCGTCCAGCTCCTTGAGCAGCTTCTTCTGGTGCTCCGTGAGCTTGACCGGCGTTTCCACCTGGATGTGGCAGTACAGATCGCCGGGGTAGCCCGAGCGCACGCCTTTCACGCCCTTGCCGCGCAGGCGGAAGGTCTTGCCGGACTGCGTGCCCTCCGGAATCGAGATCGCTGCCTTGCCGCCGATGGTGGGCACCTCGATATCGCTGCCCAGTGCCGCCTGCGCAAAGCTCACCGGCACAGTGCAGTGCAGGTCGTCGCCGTCGCGCTGGAAGACGCTGTGCTCCTTGACGTGGATCTCTACGTACAGGTCGCCGGGCGGGCCGCCGTTGATGCCCGGCTCGCCATTGCCGCTGGAGCGGATGCGCATGCCGTCATCGATGCCCGCCGGAATCTTCACTTCGAGGGTCTTCTGGCGCTTGATCTTGCCCAGCCCGTCGCACTTCACGCAGGGCTCGGGAATGATCTTGCCGGTGCCGTGGCAGCGCGGGCAGGTCTGCTGGATGCTGAAGAAGCCCTGCTGGATGCGCACGGAGCCGTTGCCATTGCAGGTCGGGCAGGTGGTGGGCTTGGTACCGGGCTTGGCGCCCGACCCATGGCAAGTGTCGCACTCGTCCCAGCTGGGCACCTTGATCGTCTTCTCGACGCCGAGCACAGCCTCTTCGAGCGTGATCTCCATGGCGTACTTGAGGTCGGCACCGCGATAGACCTGCGGGCCGTCACCGCGACCACGCCCACCGCCGCGACCGCCACCGAAGATCTCGTCGAAGATGCCGCCAAAGGCGTCCGAGAAGCCGCCAAAACCCTCGGCACCCGGGCCACCGGGGCGGAAACCGCCGGCGTTCGGGTCCACGCCGGCATGGCCGTAGCGGTCGTAGGCCGCACGCTTGTCGGCATCGGAGAGCATCTCGTAGGCCTCCTTGGCCTCCTTGAACTTCTCCTCCGCCACCTTGGCCGCCTTCTCGTCACCCTCACCCTGGTTGCGGTCCGGGTGGTACTTCATGGCGAGCTTGCGGTACGCCTTCTTGATGTCGTCCTCGGAGGCGTTCTTGGCCACGCCGAGCACTTCGTAATAGTCACGTTTTGCCATCAGCTACTCGCGATTTCCGGCGGATTCCATAAGTGCGAAAGACACAGCGCCCGGATCTGCGTCCGAACGCTGTGCCTTTGCGGCACGTGGTGTTGCGAATGATCAGCCGCGCTTGACTTCCTTGAAGTCGGCATCGACCACGTCGTCGTCCTTCTTGGCCTCGCCGCCGGCGGCACCCGCTGCACCCGCAGCACCGGCCCCGGCCGCGCCCGCAGCCTGCTGGGCCTGCATGTCGGCATACATCTTCTCGCCCAGCTTCTGGCTGGCAGTGCCCAGTGCGGCCGTCTTGGCCTCGATCTCGGCCTTGTCGCCACCGCGCGATGCGTCTTCGAGTTCCTTGATCGCGGCTTCGATCTTTTCCTTCTCGCCGGCATCAAGCTTGTCGCCGTACTCGGTCAGGGCCTTCTTGGTGCTGTGCACCAGGGCATCGGCCTGGTTGCGGGCATCGGCCAGCTCCTTGAGGCGGGCGTCTTCGGCCGCATTGGCCTCGGCGTCCTTCACCATGCGCTGGATCTCCTCCTCGGTCAGACCCGAGTTGGCCTTGATGGTGATCTTGTTTTCCTTGCCGGTGCCCTTGTCCTTGGCCGTGACGTGCAGGATGCCGTTGGCGTCGATGTCGAAGGTGACCTCGATCTGCGGCAGGCCGCGCGGTGCCGGCGGAATGCCTTCGAGATTGAACTCGCCGAGCATCTTGTTGCCGGCGGCCATTTCACGCTCGCCCTGGAAGACCTTGATGGTCACGGCCGGCTGGTTGTCGTCGGCCGTCGAGTACACCTGACTGAACTTGGTCGGGATCGTGGTGTTCTTCTTGATCATCTTGGTCATCACGCCGCCCAGGGTCTCGATACCCAGGGACAGCGGAGTGACATCCAGCAGCAACACGTCCTTGCGCTCGCCGGAGAGCACGGAGCCCTGGATGGCGGCACCGACGGCCACCGCTTCATCGGGGTTCACGTCCTTGCGCGGGTCCTGGCCGAAGAACTCCTTGACCTTCTCCTGCACCTTGGGCATGCGGGTCATGCCACCCACGAGGATCACGTCGTGGATGTCGCTGACCTTCACGCCGGCGTCCTTGATGGCGATGCGGCAGGGTTCGATGGTGCGCTCGATGAGCTCCTCGACCAGCGCTTCCAGCTTGGCCCGCGTGAGCTTCATGTTCAGGTGCTTGGGGCCCGAGGCATCGGCCGTGATGTAGGGCAGGTTCAGGTCGGTGCTGGCGCTGGAGGACAGCTCGATCTTGGCCTTCTCGGCGGCTTCCTTCAGACGCTGCAGAGCGAGCACGTCCTTGGAGAGGTCCACGCCCTGCTCCTTTTTGAACTCGCCGATGATGTAGTCAATGACACGCTGGTCGAAGTCCTCGCCGCCGAG
>DASSQC010000509.1:0-3345 GCA_035702705.1 Burkholderiaceae bacterium
ATGCCTTGCTCCGTATGCGCGAGGTCTTCGAGATCCGTAGCAGTCAGGCCGATGATCTGGGTGGCGAGCGCGGTACGCAGCAGGCTCGGATCGCCGGGGCTGGTCACAGCCCGCAATACCTGGGCCAGCTCCCGGGCCATCGCGGTCGCGAATACGCTATCGCGGGTCAGTTCGACGCTGCCAACGCCAACTGTGCGCAGGGCGTTCTTGATGAGGCGTCCCTGGGTTCGGGTTCGAACCAGCACGGCAATATCGCCTGGCACCACGGGGCGATCATTGATACGCAGCCGGCCTGCATCTGCAGCTGTCAGCAGCCGCGCCACCTCCGACGCAAGATGCTCTGCGATCCAGGTGCGTACAGTGCCCTTGGTGCAGGGCTGCTCCTGCGTGGGCGCAGGCCAGCGCACGAACTGCAGTGCTGCACCTGCCCCACCCGATGCATCCACCAGCGCGCCGATGCGGGCGCCGGCTGCAGCAATCCGCTCATAGTTCAGGCCGCGCAGCAGAAAGGCAGGGCGTGCTGCACCGAAGAAGGTGTTCAAGCCGTCGATCAGCGCGCTACTCGACCGGAAGTTGCGCAGCAAGGCGTGGCGGTGCGCAGCCCGCTCGGCCGCGAGCAGATACACCCGCAGATCGGCATTGCGGAAGCTGTAGATCGCCTGCTTGGGGTCGCCGACAAGAAACAGTGGCGCGTCGCTGCCTGCATAGATGCGGCTGAAAATCTCGTACTGCACCGGATCGGTGTCCTGGAACTCATCGATCAGCGCTGCGGGAAAGCGCTTGCGCAGAACCTGTGCGAGCTGATCGCCTCCCGGGCCGGAGAGCGCTTGGCGCAGCCGGCCAAGCAGATCATCGAAGGACTGGATCCGGCGGTGCTCCTTGCGCGTCGCCATGTCTGCGAGACCCTGCGCAATCATGCTGCGCAGGCAGCGCAGCCACTCAGCCCGGCCATATCCGCGCTCGGTGCGCAGTGCGTCCACAATCTCCTGTGCCACGTCCGGAAACGGGTCCGCAATGTCTGCAGCGCCTTTGCGCAACGCACGTCGGATCTCATTGCGCGTGAACAGCGCGAGCGCTTCGAGATCATCCTTGCTGACTGTCAGCACCGTCATGGCGAGCAGGCGCGTCCACGCCTCAGCCGCCGCATGCACCTTGGGAGCAAAGGACGCAGGCTTCAGGATGGTCCGGCTCAGTCGCCCGTCGTCATAGGCCGCCTGAAACGCGGTAGTGATGCGTGCTGCATCCCAGAGTGGGCGTGCACGAGCGAGCTGATCGGCCACCGACGAAGATGGCACCACCGGCGGATCGGCTGGCCAGCACACCTGCGAGCAGGGTTTGGCGGCATGCAGGCGAAGGGCATCCTGAAGTTCGTCGACTGTGTGCCGATCGGCCCACACGGTGCGTGCCAGCAGGCTGTCCGCCGGCACGCTGGCCACATGGCGCTGCCAGAGCGCATGAGCAACTTCCGCGCGCAACTCGTCATCGTTTTCCTGCAGCTCGATCTGCAGCGGCTGCCCCATGGACAGCGGCACATCGCCCAGTGCCCGCTGGCAGAAGCCATGAATCGTCGTGATGCTGGCCGCGTCAAAGTCGAGCAATGCCCGATCGAGGGCCAGCGCGAGTTCGCTCGGAGTGCTTCCGACATGCCTGGTCAGGTGTGCAAGCAGGCGCTGCGACATGTCGTCCGCCAGTTCAGGCATGTCGATGGCGCGGCGCAGGTCCTGCAGGCGGCGCCGGATCCGGTCGCGCAGCTCTGCCGTGGCTGCGTGCGTGAAGGTGACGACGAGAATGTCCTGCACAGTCATCCTGCGCTCAAGCAGCAGGCGGGCATACAACCCGCAGATGCTCCAGGTCTTTCCGGTGCCGGCCGAGGCCTCCACCAGCGAGACCCCGTCGAGCGGACATTCGATGAGGTCCAGTGCAATGCTCATGGTCGTGCGTCCTCGGGCAGGAGGTGCTCGAAGTAAGGCCGCCAGATGCGTGCGGCCATGGTCTCGGCACGCTCGTTCAGAGGATCCGGATGCCCGCGAAAGGCCAGTGCATTGGATGGATCGTCCCGCTCGCCGGGGCGTTCGTGCGTACCCGCCCAGATTTGCATGACCGTGCGCGCCGTCTCTCCGGCCGCCAGGGCGCGGCTCGTGCGTGGAAAGAAGGGCAGCGGTGCGTCCTGCCCTTCGAAGAAGATGTCCAGCAACTCGGTGAGTCGCTCCTGCGCCTCATCGCAGTGGCGAAGACGCAGAGAACCCGCCGGATGGAGAACCTCGGTCGTCGCCGGGTGTTGGTCCTGAGACGCCCCGTCGGGCCGGGCGGGCAACGCCGCACGTGTTGCACTGAGCACAAGGTGCTGCAGCCACCAGCGCAGCTCGTCTCGGGCTGATGGCGGGCGCACCTGCCAGCCGACAAGCCGCCCCGCGTGGAGGCCGCGCAATGTGCCTAGCAGCCGCACCATCCCGCGTGATGTTTCCAGGAGCAGCGAAACGTCTTGTTCGACAGGTGCCTGTGTTCGCGCCGCCAGAATCCGTGTGGACAAGGGCCGCAGTCCGCCCACCACCGCTTCTGCAGCCAGCGGCGCCTGTGAGCCCCAGGGCATGCCCGGCCGGAGCGCAAGACTGGCTGCAACCGCATCAGCTGCGCGCCCGTCGAGCAGCTGATCGAGCGCCCATTGCTGCAGTTGCGTGTCCTTGAGGACTTCTGCTCCAGTGGGCCCGTCGTCCTCGAGGGACGCCGATTCGAGCCAGGTGTCCAGCCTGAGGCGCTGCTTGAGCAGGAAGCGTGAAGGATGATCCAGAAACCGGCTGAGCACATCCAGTTGCAGCGTCGGTGCAATCGGCTGGCTCGGCAGGCCCGAAGGGAAAAAGAGCAGCCCTTGTACGTCGCCAGCCCCGCGATCGACTTCATCGTCTTCTGCATCCAGGCCTGAAGAGGGGCCATCGCCGCCGTACGGGATGTGCGGCGGCATGCCTTCCCGGCGTGCGGAGCTGTGGGGCAGCCAGCTCGCATCGAAACTGCGCAACCGGATGTCGGAAGTGCTCGAATAGGCGAGCCGCGAGAATGGTTGCAGTGCGTGCTCGATGATGAGGTTGCGGCGTGCTGCTGCGATCTCGGCGATTCCACAGGGTGCAGGCGCGAGCTTAGGTGCCAGCCAATCGAGCAGCTCCGTGATCAGGGAGGACGGCAGCAGGGGGGTGTTGTCCTTGATGCTTCGACCTGTGAAGCTGAGATGCAGATGCGATCTTGCGCTGAGCAGCAAACCCAGAAAGCGCTCGCGTGCGTCATCCGCAGGCAGCGGGTCGCCAGCGCGAGGCGCAGCGCGCATCAAGTCGTGCTCGAGTGCACGCGGTCTGG
>DASSQC010000510.1:0-2227 GCA_035702705.1 Burkholderiaceae bacterium
CTGGCGCGGTTGGCCATCGTTCACTCACCCCGTGTGGATCGCGGCGCGAGTGCACGACGTGAGTTCGGTCTCGCACGCATCGAAGGCCGCGAAGTCGGCGTGGTGTACGAGGACGGCGAGATCGTCGCCGTGCTGTCGGGCACCACCCGCCTGTAGGGATCGCTGCGCGTGCCGGCGGCCTGGGCGCAGTTCACGCGCCCAATCCGTCGCTTCATCGCAAACCGCAGGCGATCCTCGTTGTTCATCGACAGAATGCTTCCATCGACGCTCAAGCGCGTCCCGAGCCGGGCCAACACAGATCGCCCGGCACTGCACAACAGACCCAGGAGTGAATCATGAAATCGACCCTCTTCAAGTACTACGCCGCCCCGGTACTGCTGGCGCTCGCGGCCTTCAGCCTGACCGTGGTGCTCCTGCCCGCGCGTCCGCTTCAGCCGCCGCGCACCGATGCTGTCGTCAAGCTCGACCGCGTTGAGGTGGTGGCCTCGCGCAAGGCATTCGTCGCCGAGGCATTGGCCGAAGCCGAGCGCAGCGATGCACGTCGCGCGCAGGTTCGGCGCCGCGGCTGAACCCGTCCCCTCGACTGCTGCTCGCAGCCCCCACTCCGATCCTGCGAGCGCCCGGCCATCCGGACGCAGTCTCTTCAAGGCGCCACGCGACCCGTGGCGCCTTTTTTTCGTCCTGTCGCAGGCGCTGCCTCGGATGGAGCCGCCAGCACGATGCATCCCATGCTTGCGGGAGGCGCATGCATCGATCGTCCATGTTTCGCCCCCTAGACTGCCGAGGGAGTCCGCCCCGGGTGGGGCGGCATTCAACACCTTCAGCGTGAATCGGGGAGTGGCTGTGAACAAAGGGATCGTGATCGGGGGCGGCGTGGCCGCAGTGATCGTCGCTGCGCTGGCTGGCGGGCCGGCCGTCATCGGCGGCAAGGTGCAGGGCGAGGTCGAAGGCGCCTATGGACGCGTTTTCCAGCAACTGCCCTTCATCCGACTGGTGGAGCAGCGCTACGACAAGGGCTGGATGTCCGCCACCCACACCGCCACGGTCGAGATCGGCTGTGATGTACCCGCCGGCCCGGATGGGCAAGGTGGCAGCAAGCCGATCCGCTTTGTCCTGACTGATCGCATCCAGCACGGGCCGCTGCCCGGTTTCGCAGCGGCCGGCCTTGCACGGGTGCAGACCGAGGTTCGCCTCGCGGGTCAGGGGCAGGCCGAAATCGACAAGGCGCTCGGCGGTCAGCCTTTGCTCACCAGCAGCACGCTCGTGAGCTACAGCGGCAGCACCACCGGTACGTTCAGCAGCCCCAAGGTGGGCTTCACGGCGCCGGATGGCACGGTATTGGCCTGGGAAGGTCTGTCAGGCACGTTCAGCGGCAGCGACTTCACCGGCCGCTCGACGGTCTTTGAAGCCAAGGCACCGAGCCTCAGCGTCAAGAATGCCAAGGAGGGTGGCGAGCTGACCATGACCGGACTGCGTCTTGCGGGCAACACCCAGCGCCCTGGCGACTATCTCTTTCTCTCCATCGGCACGAGTGAAGGCGGTATCGACAGCATCAGCTTCAAGGCCGATCCGGCGCTGGCCAGAACGGCAGCCGTGCCGCGTCCCGGCCAGCCGGTGAGCGTGAGCATGACTGCACTCAAGTTCAAGTCCGACGCCACGCTCGACCGCGACCTGGCGGCAAGCACCGTGAGCATGAGCGCGGCCGTGCAGGTCAACGAAGTGAAGATCGACAAGATCGAGTTTGCGGGCGGCCTTCGCCGGCTGCATGCGCCAAGCTACGAAAAGGGCATGCAGGCCTTCATGAAGCAGGCCTACGCCTGCCCCAAGCCCGGCGTCAAGCCCGATCCGGAGGCCGCCCTCGCACCGATGATCGACCTGCTCAAGGGGCTGCTGCCGCACAACCCGGAATATGCCGTCGACAAGATGGCCGCAACCTACAAGGGCAAGGAAGGCAGCATCAGCTACTCCATCTCCACGCAGGGCGTGACGGACCAGGATCTCAAGGCGCCGCCCGTGATGGTCTTCATGGGCAAGGGAGTGATCAAGGCCAGCGCCAGCCTGCCTCTGGCCTGGCTTGAGGAAGTTGCTGCGGGCATCGCGCCGGCACAGGCTCAGCAGCTGCCGATGATGCTTGACCAGCTCTCCGCTCAGGGTCTGATCAAGCGCGAGGGCGATTTGCTCAAGGCCGACTTCAACCTGTCCGCCGGGCAGGCCACGCTGAACGGCC
>DASSQC010000511.1:0-2901 GCA_035702705.1 Burkholderiaceae bacterium
TGACTTCTCCGCCGACTACAACCGCGTGGCCCCGCTCGGGCCGCTGACACGCACCGACAGGCAGTGGAGCAAGCGCGCCGGACTGATCTGGCAGCCCAGCACCGAGATGAGCTACTACGCCAGCTGGGGCACGAGCTTCAACCCCTCGGGCGAGCTCTATCAGCTTGACGACCGCAGCGCCAACACGCCGCCGGAGGAAAACCGCAACATCGAACTCGGTGCCAAGTTCGATCTGCTCGACGGCGACCTGGCCCTGCGTACCGCCCTGTTCCGTACCGAGAAGACCAACGAGCGCAATACCGATCTGTCCAACCCTACGGTCTTCCTGCTCAACGGCAAGCGGCATACCGACGGCGTGGAGATCGAACTGGCCGGGCGCATCACCAAGGACTGGGAAGTCTTTGGTGCGCTGGCCGTGCTGCGCGGCAAGGTCGACGAAGCCAGCGGCCAGCAGGGCCCCAACAAGGGCAAGAAGCCCATCAACACGCCGGACTACACCTTCAGCCTGTGGAGCAACTACCAGTTCACGCAGCGCTGGCGGGCCGGCCTGGGCCTGGAGGCCGTGGGCACGCGCTATGGCAACGCCACCAACACCAACGCCGTGCCGGCCTATGTCCGCACCGACGCCATGGTCGAGTACGCCGTGGACAGCTGGAAGCTCAAGCTCAACCTCGTGAACCTGGCCGACACGCTCTACTACGAGGGCGTGTATTCAGGCCACGTGGTACCGGGCGCGCGCCGCACGGCGCAGCTGACCTATTCGGTCCGCTTCTAGGAGTCCGCCATGCTGCTGCAGATTCCGGATGTGCTGAGCGGCGACAAGCTAGCGCGCTGCCGCCAACTCATGCGTGACGCCGACTGGGCCGATGGGCGCATCACCGCCGGCACGCAGAGCGCGCAGGTCAAGAACAACCAGCAGCTGCATGAAACCAGCATGGCCGCCCGCGAGGCGCGCCAGCTGGTGCTCGAGGGCCTGGCCGCCAGCGCCCTGTTCATGACGGCGGCGCTGCCACGCAAGATCTACCCGCCGCTCTTCAACCGCTACGCCGGTGCGGCCAACGCCTTCGGCAACCATATCGACAACGCCATCCGCACCTTTGCGCCCACGGCGCAGCATGTGCGCACCGACGTGTCATGCACGCTGTTCCTGGCCGAGCCCGACGAGTACGAGGGCGGCGAGCTGGTGATCGAGGACACCTTCGGCAGCCAGCGGGTCAAGCTGCCGGCCGGTCATATGGTGCTCTACCCCTCAGGCAGCGTGCACCGCGTCGAGCCCGTGACGCGCGGCGCACGGCTGGCGAGCTTCTTCTGGGTGGAAAGCATGGTGCGCGACGACGCCCAGCGCCGCCTGCTCTTCGATCTCGACATGAGCGTGCTGGCCCTGCGCCAGCAGCAGGGCGAGACCCCCGAGGCCGTGAAGCTGACCGGGGTCTATCACAACCTGCTGCGCATGTGGGCCAGCACCTGAGTGCGCAGGCGGTGCACCTCAGGCCGCAACCGTCTCCAGCACCTCGCGCACCGTCCCGAAGATCCGGTCGATCTCGGCCTTCTGCACGATCAGCGAGGGCGTGAAGGCCAGGATGTCGCCGGTGGTGCGGATCAGCACGCCCCGTTCGTAGCACTTCAGGAACACCTCGAAGGCCTTGGCCGTGGGGCTGCCTGCGCGGCCCTGCAGCTCCACTGCACCCATCAGGCCCAGGTTGCGGCAGTCGATCACATGCGGCGCCCCCTTGAGCGAATGCACGGCCTGCTCGAAGTAGGGCGCCAGCTCCGCGGCGCGCTGGAACAGCCCCTCTTCCTGATAGACCTGCTGCACGGCGATGCCCGCGGCGCAGGCCAGCGGGTGGCCGGAGTAGGTGTAGCCGTGAAAGAGCTCGATCATGTGCGGCGGGCCGCTCATGAAGGTGTCGTAGATCTCGTCCTTGGCGAACACCGCGCCCATGGGCACGGTGCCCGAGGTGATGCCTTTGGCCACGGTCATGAGGTCCGGCGTCACCCCCAGGGCCTGACTGCCGAAGGCGGTGCCCAGGCGGCCGAAGCCGGTGATCACTTCATCAAAAATGAGCAGGATGCCGTGCTTGTCGCAGATCTCGCGCAGGCGCTGCAGATAACCCACGGGCGGAATCAGCACGCCGGCCGAACCGGCCACCGGCTCCACGATCACCGCGGCAATGGTGGATGCGTCGTGCAGGGCCACGAGGCGCTCGAGCTCATCGGCCAGATGCGCCCCCCAGGCCGGCTGGCCGTGGCTGTAGGCCTGCTCCTTCAGGTTCCAGGTCTGCGGCAGATGGTCCGTGCCCGCCATGAGCGTGCCGAACATCTTGCGGTTGGCCACCATGCCACCCACCGCAATGCCGCCAAAACCCACGCCGTGGTAGCCACGCTCCCGGCCGATCAGGCGCACACGCGAGCCTTCGCCGCGGGCACGGTGGTAGGCAATCGCGATCTTCAGGGCCGTGTCCACGCTCTCGCTGCCCGAGTTCGTGTAGAAGACCTTGTTGAGCGAGCCCGGCGTGATGTCTGCGAGCCGATTGGCCAGCTCGAACTGCAGGGGGTTGCCCATCTGGAAGGGCGGCGCGTAGTCCAGCACGCCCGCCTGCTTCTGGATCGCCTCGACCACCCGCGGATGGTTGTGGCCCACGTTGCAGCACCACAGCCCGGCAATGCCATCCAGGATCTGCCGACCCTGGTCGTCCCAGTAGTACATGCCCTTCGCCTTGGCAATCAGCCGCGGCGCCCCCTTGAACTGCCGATTGGCCGTGAAGGGCATCCAGTAGTTGTTGAGGTCTTCGGACTTGAGGTGAAGCTCGTCGGAAACCATCGTCATCTCAGAACTCCTGTTCACGTTGGTGCCGGATCGCGAGCACGAGCACCAGATTCAATTGCGGCACAAACTCGTAA
>DASSQC010000512.1:0-3058 GCA_035702705.1 Burkholderiaceae bacterium
CAACGCAAAGAGCAGCGCACCGCGCCTTGCGGCAAGCCAGCTGTTTCTTGCTGCGGCCACTGCAGTCCTGGCCACACCTGTGGCCACGGCGCAGACCCAGGCACCCGAAACCGGTGTCATTCAACTGCGTGGCCAGCACTACGCCGACTCCCAGCCCGACATCAAGCGCGTGACTGTGAACGCGCCCTCCGCTTGGCTGCTCACGCCAATCGGCAGCAACTGGTCCCTGGAAGCTTCGTTGGTTCATGACGAAGTTTCGGGTGCCTCGCCGCGCTATCACAGCTTCACGGACCGCAACAAGTACCCGACCTCGGGCGCCTCGCGCATGGAAGACGAGCGCACGGGGGCCGACTTCAAGATCACGCGCTACAACCGGCGCTCGGCCTGGGCTCTGAGCTACGCCTATTCGTCCGAGAACGACTACAAGTCGAACGCGGTCGGTGCCGAACTGCGTCTGTCCAGCGAGGACAACAACCGCACCTGGACCTTCGGCGTCGGTGCAAGCAATGACAAGATCAACCCCACGCGCGGCGGTCTGCGCAATGTGCGCAACGAGAAGAAGGACAGCAATGAACTGCTGTTCGGCGTGACGCAGGTGCTCTCGCGCACGGACATCGTGCAGGCCAACCTGTCGTACTCCAAGGGCAAGGGCTTCTACACCGACCCCTACAAGCTCTTCGACAACCGCCCGCGCAACCGCAAGAGCGTGGTGCTGCTCACCCGCTGGAACCACCACTTCGAGCAAGTGGCCGCCACCCTGCGCAGCAGCTACCGCTACTACGACGACTCCTTCGGCGTGCGCTCGCACACCGTGGGTCTGGAGTGGGTGCAGCCCTTTGGCAACTGGACCGTGACGCCGAACGTGCGCTACTACTCGCAAAGCGCGGCCGACTTCTACTTTGATCCGATCATCGGCCCCAACGGGCCGGACGCGGTGGCGACTTCTCTGTTCGCGCAGACACTGACCGGCTTCACCTCGGCCGATGCCCGTCTGTCGGCCTTCGGTGCCGTCACGGTGGGCCTGAAGCTCGGCGTGCAGATCGACAAGCAGTGGAGCGCTGATCTGAAGGCCGAGCGCTACGAGCAACGTTCCAACTGGCGCGCCGGTGGCGGTGGCAGCCCGGGCCTGGACCCGCTGCGTGCCAATGTGTTCCAGCTCGGCATTGCCTCCAAGTTCTGAACGCACGTGCATCCTGAACACGGGCGGCCTGCGGGCCGCCCGTTTGCATTGCGCTGCGCAGCGCCGATGCACCCACGCGCCGCGCTACGCTTGAGCGCATGGCCCGACCTGTTGCCACGCTGAGCTTCGACATCCCCTTCCGCGCCATGGGCTCGGCCTGCTCGGTCTGCGTGGTGGCGCCCGATCTGGCGCGCGCGCGCGCACTGGCGCAGGCCGCCATCGACGAGGTGGCGCGCATCGAGTCCAAGTACAGCCGCTACCGCAGCGACAGCGTGCTCTCGCGCATCAATGCCGCGGCTGGCGCCGACTGGGTCGATGTGGATGCGGAGACCGAGGCCCTGCTGGACTATGCGCAGCTGCAGGTGCAGGCCAGCGAGGGCTTGTTCGACCCGACTTCGGGCATCCTGAGGCAGGTCTGGGACTTCAGGCAGGCACGCGTGCCCAGTGCCGATGAGCTGGCGGGCGTGCTCTCGCGCATCGGCTGGTCACGCGTGCAGCGCGAACCGGGTCGGGTTCGCCTGGCCGAGCCGGGCATGGAGCTGGACTTCGGCGGCTTTGGCAAGGAGTACGCCGCCGACCGTGCGGCCGCAGCGCTGCTGGCCATGGGTGCGCGCGAGGGCTACGTGAACCTGGGCGGGGACTTCCATGTCTTCGGCCCGCGGCCCGATGGCGCGCCCTGGACGATCGCCATCCAGCATCCGCGCGACCCGAACGGCACGATCGCCAGCATCCAGGTCAGCCGCGGCGGGCTGACCACCAGCGGCGACTACGAGCGCTATTTCGAGCTGGATGGTCGGCGCTACTGCCACATCCTCAACCCACGCACAGGCATGCCGGTGAACGGCCTGCAGGGCGTCAGCGTGCTGGCGCCCAGTGCGCTGGCAGCCGGCAGCCTGTGCACCCTGGCCATGCTGCAGGAGAGTGAGGGCCAGGCTCTGCTCGATGCGCTTGGTGTGCCCTATCTGCTCGTGGACGCAAGCGGTCAGCTGCATCGCAGCAACGGGGCGCAGACGCTCGCCGCAGCGCCTGTCTAGGCGGCGCCGCTCAAGGCGGCAATCTCGCGGTCCTTCTCGGCCCACAGGCCGTTGAGCCACAGCTGGAACTCGCGGCGCAGGTCAGCGTCACCTTCGTAGTCGCCCTGCATGAAGCGCTGCGGGATCTCGACGCGGTGCACGCGCACGATCACGCGACGCATCCGCCCGCTCCAGTAGTCCCAGAAGCTCGGCACGCCCTCGGGGTAGACGATGGTGACCGACAGCAGCGAGTTGAACTTCGCGCCGAGGGCCTCGATGGCCAGGGCCATGCCGGTGGCCTTGGGCTTGAGCAGGTGCGCCAGTTCGCTGCCACTCTCACCGACCTGGCGTGCATGCTTGGCTGCGGTGAAGCGCGTGCCTTCCACGAAGTTCATGACGCTGGTGGGAATGCGGCTGAACTTGGCGCAGGCGGCCTTGGTGGCCGCCGCGTCCTTGCCGCGCTGCTCGGGATGCTTGGCCAGGAACTCCTTGCTGTGGCGGCGCATGAAGGGAAAGTCCAGCCCCCACCAGGCCAGGCCGATCACCGGCACATAGATCAGCTGCTGCTTCAGGAAGAACTTCAGGAAGGGAATCCGGCGGTGCAGGACCTTCTGCAGGATGACGATGTCCGTCCAGCTCTGGTGATTGCTGGTGACGAGATACCAGCCGCGCGCATCCAGCCCCTCCAGACCCTGCACATCCCACTGCACACGCCGGGTCAGTGCCACCCAGTGGTTGTTGCCGGCGCACCAGTTCAGGGCGCAGGCATTGAGAAAGCGGTCGAGCGCGTCGCGCACGGCACCCGCCGGGACGAGCAGCTTCATGACGGACAGCGGCACGATGATGGCCGCCCAGAAGATCGTGT
>DASSQC010000513.1:0-4379 GCA_035702705.1 Burkholderiaceae bacterium
CGTCGCTAGAGAAGCGCAGCTCGGTGGCCAAGGCATCCGACACGTAGTCATGCTCGGCCGAATGCGCGTAGCTCAGGCTGACTGCACTGCGCGAGAAGTAGCGCGTCACCTTCACGTCGCCCGCGGTGCGCTCGTCCTGCATGCGCGAGGCACCGGAGGTGGGGTATTTCTTGATGTCGGTGAACGAGTGATAGCGCGGTGATGCGCCGGAGACGGCATCGCGCACCACGGAGGCGTCCAGGGACCAGGCGCTGCCCAGGGGCAGGGTGAGGAGCAGCGAGGGCGCGCTGACCGAGATGCGCTTGATGCCCGGCTGCGAGTCCTCGTAGCTCAGGTACTTCAGCGCCACCGAGGCGGCCTCGGGCGCGTTCTCGGCCCGCGCCGTCAGCGGCGTGGCGGCCACGGCGGCAGCGGCCGCGGCAAACAGGGCCGCGGCGCTGCGGGTTGCGCAGTCAGTTGCAGCCACAGCCACCTCCGCCCACGCCAGCACCGCCTGATGAGTTTTCCTTGCTGGCATACATGTGTTCGCTGAAGCGCTCGGCCAGCGGATCACCGCCAAAGCCCATGGCCGGCTTGGCCAGATGGCCCTTCTCCCAGGGCTGCACATTGCCCAGCGAGGCGCAGCCCGTGGCCAGCAGCAGGGCGCAGCTCAGGGGCAGCAGAAGCATGCGGCGTGGTGCTCGCATCTCAGGCTCCCTTCAGCGCGCTGCGGATCTTCGCTTCCAGCTCGGCCTTGCTCTCGTCCTTGAAGCCGGCGTGCTGAAAGACGACCTTGCCCTCGGGGTTGATCAGCACCGAGGACGGCATGCCCTTGATCTTGTAGCTCTTGGGCGTGGCGCCGGCGGCATCGAAGGCGATCGTGAACTGGGCCGGGACCTGCTTGAGGAAGGTGGCGGCGTCATCGCGCTTGGTATCCACATTGATGCCCACCACGGTCAGGCCTTGCGCGCCGTACTTGGCCTGCATCTCGTTGAGCCAGGGGAAGGACTGCTTGCAGGGGCCGCACCAGGACGCCCAGAAGTCCACATAGACCCACTTGCCCTTGAGCGCCGCGAGCTTGATCTGACCCGACTGGCCGGGCAGATCGATCTCCGGGGCGATGTCGCCGGGCTCGGCGGCGTGCGCCAGGCCGAGCGAGGCGGTGCAGAGCAGGGCGGCCGCCAGGGCCTTGATGGAGCGTGCGTGTTTCATGGGTGGTCCTTTCTTGGAGGGATCGGTTGGGATCGAAGAGCGCGTTCAGATGCGTGCCATCGCTTTGCGGCGCCACAGCAGCAGGGCACTGACCACCGCGAGCAGCAGCAGCAGCGGGTCGGCCGGGCCGTCGCGCCCGCCGGCCGAGCAGCCGCCCGAGCCGGCATTGGGGCGCGCCACATTGGCCGACAGGTCGATCGAGACCGGGCCACTCGGTGCCGTGCTGTTGATGGTCAGGGTGCCGGTGTTCGCACCGTCATTCATGGCCGAGAACACCAGCACCACGGTGCAGGTCCGCCCCGCAGCGAGCATGAAGGCCGTGGTCTGGCAGGTGGAACTGGCGTCGATGCTGAAGGCCGTGCCGGTCGTGGCGATGCCTGCGACGAGAATGTCCGAGCCGCTGGCGGCCACGGTGATCGTGCGCACCACGCGGCTGCCCGCCAGCACGGTGCCGATGTCGATCTTGCTGCCGGTATCCACGTTCAGGCCGACCGGTGCAGGTGCCGTGCCCGTGCCGGAGAGCGCGACCGACGCGCTTGCGCCGGTAGCCGACAGGTCCAGGCTGGCGCTGCGCGTGCCGGCGGCCTGGGCGGTGAAACCGATGCCGGCCGTGCAGCTGGCGGCGGGTGCCAGGTTCAGCCCGGCGCTGCAGCTGCCACCCGCCACGCTGAAGTCGGCGGCGTGGGCGCCGGTGATGCGCAGCGCATCCAGCGTGACGGCCACCGGGCCGGTGTTGGTCACGGTGATCTGCTGCGCCGCCGCCGCCGTGTTCACGGGGCTGGCGGCAAAGCTCAGGCTGCCCGGTGCGGCAGCGATGCTGGCGCTGCCGGCGGCCACGCCTGTGCCGCTCAGTGCGATGGGCGCCGGAGCAGCGGGCAGATTGCTGGTCAGGCTCAGGCTGCCGCTGGCCGCGCCGGCCGCAGCCGGGCTGAAGCCCAGGGTGAGCGTGCAGCTGGCGGCCGGGGCGACGCTGGCACCGGTGCAGGTGTTGCCGCTGACCGTGAAGGCGGGGCTTGAAACCGTGACCCCGGTGATGCTCAGGGCGGCCGTGCCGCTGTTGGTGAGCGTGAGCGTCTGCGTGGCCGAACTCTGGCCCACCAGCACCGAGCCGAAGTTCAGGCTCGTACTGCTTGCACTCACGGCAGGCTGCGTGGGTGTAGCGCCCGTGCCGGACAGGCTCAGGTTCACCGTGCCTTGCGAGGCATTGGATGCAATCTGCACGTTGGCCGTGCGCGCGCCTGCGGCCGGGGGCGTGAAGCCGATCACGAGCGTGCAGGTGCCCGTGCCGGCGGCCAGGCTGCTGCCGTTGGCGCAGGTGCCGGCGCGCGAGAACTCGGCCGCCTGCGCGCCGGTGAGCGTGATGCTGCTGATGACGAGTGCCGCCTGGCCGGGGTTGCCCACGGTCACGGTCTGGGTGGCCGCGCTCTGGCCGATCACGGTGCTGGCAAAGCCCAGGCTCGCGCTGCTCAGGGAGATGGCCGCCTGCGCCGTGGCCGAGCCGCTGCCGGAGAGGCTCACGCTGGCCGGGCTGCCTGCCGCATTGCTGGCAATCTGCAGGCTGGCGCTGGCCGCCGTGGCGGCGCTCGGGGCAAAGCTCACGTCGATGCGGCAGCTGGCGGCCGCCGCCAGGGGCGTGCCCACGGCGCAGGTGCTGCCGGGCGCGATGCTGAACAGCGCGGCATTCGTGCCGGTGAGGCTCAGGGCGGAGAAGCTGAGCGGGGCGTTGCCGGTGTTGGAGACCGTCAGGCTCAGGGTGCTGGTGCTGCCGGTCTGCACGCTGCCGAAGTTCAGGGCGGTGCTGCCCAGGCTCAGTGCGGGCGCGGGGCTGGTGGCTGTGCCGCTTACGGCCACGGTGGCGGGCGAGCCCGCTGCATTCGACGAAATGCTGACCGTGCCGCTGCGCGTACCGGCCGCCGTGGGCCGGAAGCTCACGCCAAGCCTGCAGCTGCCGCCGGCGGCAATGGCCGTGTTCACCACGCAGGTGGTGCCGCCCGTGGCGATGAAATCACTCGGGCTGTAGACCACGCTGGAGAGGGTCAGGGCGGCATTGCCCGTATTGGTGAGCGTGAGCAGCTGCTCGGCCGAGGTGGCACCCACCGCGGTGCTGGCAAAGCTCAGCGGGCCGCCCGTCACCGACAGCACCGGTGCGCTGGCGGCCGTGGTGGTGGCGCTCATGCTGATGATCGTGCTGCCGCCCGTGGCGTTGTGATTGAGTACCAACGAGCCGGTCACGTTGACGGCGGCGCTTGCGTTGAGATAGTTCACGTTGATCCGGCAATTCGCGCCCGCTGCCACGCTGCCGCCAGCGCGGCAGGTGCTGTTGACCGTGTCCAGGCTGTAGCCGGTGCCGGTGACTGTGAGTGCCGACAGCGTCAGGCTGCCCGCGCCGGTGTTGCTCACGGTCACCGAGCCGGTTAGTGGGGTGCCTGCGCTGCCGCTGAAGCTCAGCGATGCCGGGCTGACGCTGATGACCGGCGTGGTCGAGACATTCGGGTTGGCGATGTAGGCCGCAATGTCCGCCAGGTCCTGGTTGCTGATGATCGACATGAAGCCCATGCCGCCCTTGTTGCCGGTGATGGCCGACTTGATGCCTGCCGGCGTGGTGCCCTTGCCGTTGAAGCTGGTGGTGGGCCGCGCCGCGCTGCCGTGGCAGCCCAGGCAGCTGCCGGACGTGCCGGCATTGGTGTAGGTCAGGGCGTACTTGCTGGCGCCGGCCACGGCGTCGCCCGGCGGATAGGTCTGGGCCCCGGCGGTACCGGTCGCCGCAAGGGCGGTCAGTGAGAACAGGAGAGTGAGCGCTGCCCGAATCATGCGAGGCCCCTTGATGGCGGTGGATGGCGCGTCTTGCGTTGAGTCGCGCCGATCCGGGTTAGTCCTGATGGATGGACCGTGGAACGTGCTTGCGGGAAATTTTCCCGCGTTGTTCAATTATGGGGAGCGCAAGCAGCCACAAGCAAGCGACCGCCTTGTAACCACATGAAAAAGTGCATCGAAATCAATCCGCCTCTGCGGGGGGCGTCTGGCCGTGGGCGGCGTATCTGCGCGCGGTCGGCGCGGGCACGCAGTGCACCGGCCTGCAGTGCACCGGCCTGCGATGGACCGGCCTGCGCCGGCTGCAGGGGGGGCTTGCAGGGCGTCGCACGGGTCGACGCAGCATGCGCGCCACGCGGTGCGTCTGCCCGCACCTT
>DASSQC010000514.1:0-4001 GCA_035702705.1 Burkholderiaceae bacterium
GCTCGCGGCCTTTACGGTAAACGTCCCCGGACACCCGATCTCCACCTTGCCGCCCTCGATCTTCAGATAGGCACCACCGCTTTCCACCAGCGTCACGTGCTGCTGGGCTTCCATCAGGATGTGCTTGTTGGTGGCTGTGGCGTGGATGCTCTGTTCGGCGTTGATCTCGGTGTCGGCGTGTTGGCTTTGGATCAGCACCTTGCCCTGGTTGGCGATGGTGTGCAGGCCGCCAGCCTCGGTAAAGCTGCGGATGCCGCTGGCGGCATGGATGTGGGTCTGCTGGCCGCTTGAGATCTGCACGTGCTTGCCGGCCGTCGCGTCGATGTGGCTGCCGGCAGCGATGTCCAGCATCCTGGGCGTGGCTGCAGCCACGCCGGCGGGGCTGAATGCCGTCAGGTGATTGAGACCGCGGTCCGTGTTCTCGCGCTCGTTGTTGGCGCCTCTGCCCAAGGCCTTGATCTGCCTGAACTGCTTGTCCTGCGCCGTCTGGTCGGGGCCTTGGCTGGCCTTCTCGTCCGCGGTGCTCTCATCTTTGCCAGTCCCTGCGCCGGCTGTGTTCGCGAGCTGCGACAGGCTCTTGGCCAGGCTCAGTGCCTGCTCCAGCGCGCCGACCAAGCCCTGACGGTCGATGTGTGCGCCACCGGCTGCGCTCTGCGGATCGGTGGCGATCAGCAGGCCCTTGGCGGCACGCACAGCGCCCCAGGCATCTGATCGGAGCTCGAAGCCTTCCCCGCGCGGGCTGGCCGAGGGCTCGGTGACAGCGCCGGCTTCATCGGCAGCGTCTGCGCGCGGCGCGACCCCATAGCCCAGATTCAGCTGGGTCGCCGCATGGGTGCTTGCAGCCTGGGTACGCAGTTGCCGGGGCGTGTCATCGAACAGCAACTGGTTGTAGCCACTGCCGCCCAGTTCCTTGCTCTTGAAGCCGGCCAGCGCCTGGTTGCCCGGCAGGCTGCCGGTATGGCTGAACGCTGCGGGGCGGTTCAGGCCGTTGTAAAGCCGGCCAGTCACGATCGGGGCTTCGATGTCACCGTCAACAAACGCGACGGAGACTTCCTGCCCAACGCGGGGCAGGAACTGCGCCCCCCAACCCGCGCCGCCCCAGGGCTGCGCCACGCGCAGCCAGCAGGTGTCCGCACCATCACGCCTGCCGTAACGATCCCAGTGGAAGTGGACCTTGATCCGACCGTGCACATCGGTGTGAATCTCACCGGCGCCGCCGCCCACTACGGTGGCGGTATGGATGCTTGGCACGACGGGCCGCGGCGTCACGCGCGCAGGGCGGAACGCCAGACTCGCGGGCTGTGCGTCGATCTCGCAGGCAAAGTAGGCGCCCTGGGCGGCCGACTGCCCTGCGCCCGTTCCGCCGGCCAGTTGCCCGGCCAATGCGGGCAGATCCTTTGCGCCGGCGTGCACCAGCTGCGCGAGAAACGCCGGCTCCAGCCCCTCGTAGTTGGCAAACACTGCAGTGATGCGGTGCGCCACGATCAGATAGCTCTGGTTGTGCGCTGCCCGCGTGTGGCGCTGCAGTGTGAAGGTGCCGCCGGCGTGCAGGCCGCGTGCGGTGGTACGGCCGGTGTACTGCTGGGTGGGGGCGCTCAGACTGTCGAGCAGCACCTCGGCCTGGTGGGCGCTGTCGGCTTCGTGACGCCCTTCCTTGTGGAACTGGCCGGGCATGAATACCTCGCCAACCGAGCTGCCCAGGGCTTGCGGCAGGTTGCGCGGTTCGACGCGGGTTTCGCTGCGCGGCGTCTTGGGAATGAGAAAGCTGTAGTCCGTCAGCACGGCCTGCCGGCTGGCCACGCGGCGTGCCGGCTGCCAGCTCAGGATGGATTGTTCATCGTCGCGTCTGCGACCCACCTGGGCATTGAACGGCACGCTGGCGTAGCCGGCGCAGTCGACGTGCCGGGCGATGGAATCGGTCAGCATCAGGGTATGGCCACTCGCATCGTGACGCCAATGCAGTGTGATGCCCTCAAGCTCGCACAGCCAGTTCACGAAATCCAGATCGCTTTGCCGGTACTGCACCGTGTAGGGCCGCCGGGTGTAGCTGTGCGTGAGCTTGAGCTCGAAGCGCGATACAGCGTGGTCTGCAAACACGGTCTGCAGGATGTCGGGGACGGTCTGATCCTGGAAGATCCGGCAGTCCTGGGTCAGGCTCAGGAACCAGAGCCAGGGCCGCAGTTCGATCTCGTAGCGCGTATAGCGCCCCACCTGGTCCATCACGCGCGCCCGCGCGGCCAGGCCATCGATGTGGCGCACGGTCTCATCATGCAGGTTGTGACGGATGCGCACACTGAAGCGCTGGCCCAGCAGCCGATGCAGGTCGATGCCGGCATCCAGGCTCAGACATTGGAGGGTGCTGGCCTGCACCGCATTGAGCGCCTCGCAGTGCTCGATGCGGTGGAACAGCAGCGGATGCTTGCTCAGGCCCGGCGGGGCGTGGAGCGCGGCAAACGGCATGGACATGACTTGATCCCGTAGGTCTGTGGCAGGCTGCTGGAGGGGCGCCTGCTCTGTGCAGACAGACTGGACCGAGTGTATGCAGCGGCCTTTCGCGTGGGCGTGCCGCGCGGCGCTCACCCATCCCGCAAGTCGGGTACCGGGCCGGACGGATGACCATGCGCCTACCTGATCCTGGCGATCAGGTTGAGGATTTGTCTCCGATCACGCAGCCTGCACGCTGCGGCAGCTGGGGCAGACCTGCACTTCGACGTTCACATGCGCCAGCCCGTCAATGTCTGCCAGCCGCTGGCGATACACGGCCGCATCGACCGCATGGCCGGTCACCACCGAGGCGATGAGCGCCCAGTTGTCGCGCCCGACACGCCACAGATGCAGCTCGGCAATCCGTGTATCACCGTCGGACTGCAGTGCGTCCTCGATCTGCGCGCGCAGCCCGGCATTGGGCTCGGCGTCCAGCAGGGTGTGTGCCGATGCACGGCCCAGGTTGATGGCCCACACACTGATCATGACTGCACCGATCAGACCCACGGCAGGATCGAGCCAGATCCAGCCCATGTTGGCCGCGCCTGCCAGCGCAACCAGGGCAAGGACCGAAGTCAATGCATCGGCCAGCACGTGCACATAGACCGCACGCAGGTTCAGGTCACGTGCGGCGTGCTGGTGTGGCGCATGCGCATGGTGTTCATGCCTGTGTTCGTGATCATGGTCGTGGGCGTGTCCATGGTCGTGATCATGGCGGCCGTGCCCGGGTCGAGGCGGATGCCCATGGCTGTGGCCATGGGCATGGCCGTGCTGCGCATGATCGCCCTCGGCGCCGTGCAGCAGCCAGGCGCAGACGAGGTTCACCAGCAGGCCGATCAGCGCCACCCAGAAAGCGGTCTGCGTATCGATGGCGGTGGGGCGGTACAGCCGGGTGAGCGATTCCACGGCGATCGCGATACCGACCAGGCCCAGCGCCACGCTGCTGCCAAATGCGGCGAGCACCTCGATCTTCCAGGTGCCGAAGGAGAACCGCGGGTCGCCGGACCAGCGCCGGGCGAGCATGTAGGCGCCCAGCGCCACGCCCATGGCAGCCGCGTGGGTGCCCATGTGCCAGCCGTCGGCCAGCAGCGCCATCGAGCCTGTCAACCAGCCGGTGAGGATCTCCGCGGCCATGGTGGCCAGCGTGATCAGCAGCACGGCCAGCGTGCGTCGTTCGCCGGTGGCGTTGCCTGCATCGAAGACGTGGCTGTGCTGGAAGGCTGCGATCTCGTGCTGGTGGGGGCTCATGGGATCGCGCCTGATCAATGGCAGTGGTGCTCTGCGCCGCTGCAGGGTTCGCCGGCCAGATCGCTCAGGATCGGGCAGGTCGGCCGGTCATCGCCGGAGCAGCCATCCATGAGCGCGACCAGGGTCTCACGCATGGACTGCAGCTGGGCAATGCGCTGCTCGAGCTCGGCCACATGGCGTGAGGCGACCTGCCGCACCTCGCGACTGGCACGCTGCTTGTCTTGCCACAGGGAGAGCAGCTGGCGGATCTCCTCGATGGAAAAGCCCAG
>DASSQC010000515.1:0-4434 GCA_035702705.1 Burkholderiaceae bacterium
GCGCTGGATCTCGGCTTCTTCGAGGTGCAGCCCGCCGGCGCGCAGATCGGCCAGCAGCTGTGCGGCTTCGTCGTAGCTCGCCACGCGCAGGCGCAGGCGGCTGCCGGCACTGCCATCGCCGCTGGTGAGCTTGCTGCGCAGGGCCTCGGGCAATGGCTGGTTCAGGCGCAACATGACCTGCAGGCCCGTGAAGCGCTTGAGCAGGTTGGCGGTGGAGTCCAGGGCCACCACGCGGCCGGCCTTGAGCATGGCGATGCGCGAGCACAGCTCCTCGGCCTCTTCCAGATAGTGCGTGGTCAGCACGATCGTGCGGCCACTGCTGTGCAGCTGGCGGATGAAGCGCCAGAGCGTCTGGCGCAGTTCCACATCCACGCCGGCGGTGGGCTCGTCGAGCACGATCACCGGCGGCTTGTGCACCAAGGCCTGGGCGACCATGACGCGGCGCTTCATGCCGCCGGACAGGGCGCGCATGTTGGTGTCGGCCTTGTCGGCCAGACCCAGGCCCTGGAGGATCTCGTCGATCCAGGCGCCGTTGTCCTTCAGGCCGAAATAGCCGGACTGGAAGCGCAGGGTTTCGCGCACGGTGAAGAAGGGGTCGAACACCAGCTCCTGCGGCACCACGCCCAGCGCACGGCGCGCCTCGCGGAACTGGCTGACGACATCGAAGCCCATGACCTGCGCGCTGCCCGATGTGGCGCGTGCCAGCCCGGCGAGGATGGAGATGAGCGTGGTCTTGCCGGCGCCGTTGGGGCCGAGCAGACCGAAGAACTCACCCTCGCGGATCTCGAGGCTGACGCCATCGAGCGCGGTGAGTTTCGGGTAGCGCTTGACGATGCCGTCGACGCGGATCGCAGCGCGCGTCGCGGTGGGGGCTTGGGAGGTGGGAAGGCTCATGGGAGACCGCGCAGTTTACGGCGCGCGGTCTCTGCAGGGCTTCAGTGCAAGGGCGGCCGTTTCAACGCATTACGCGTGAGAGTGACCGTGATGCTGGGCCGGCGAGACGGGCAGACCGAGCAAGGCTTCCACGCCGTACAGCTGGGCCAGCGAGCGGGCCTGCGCCGTGGCGTTGGCCACGTGCAGGTCGGCGCGCTCGCGGCGCGCAGCCAGCAGCAGCGTGATCAGGCTGGAGTCGAGCTGCGTGATTGCGCCGCAGTCGACTTCCGACTCGCCGCCGCGGATGGCGGCCAGCAGCTGCGTCTCCAGCTGCGGTGCCTGGGTGTGGGTGACGACGGCGGGCAGGGCAAAGGCCATGGATGCGATGCTCGTTCGACGGCCGCAGGGCCTCAGCCCTTGGCGTTCTCGAGGCGGCGGTTGCGCTCCACCAGGCTCTTGATCAGGCCGTCGATGCCGCCCTTGTCCACTTCCTGCTGGAAGCTGGCGCGATAGCTGTCGACCAGCCACAGGCCGAGGATGTTGACGTCATAGGCCTTCCAGCCGGCCGGTGTCTTCTCCATGCGGTAGTCCAGCTGGATGGCCTCGCCGCGCTGCGGCAGGACCTGCGTGCGCACGGTGACTTCGGTGTCCGAGTCGGCGGCGCGCAGGGGGCGCATGTTGATCTTGGCGTTGGCGGCCTGGGCCATGGCACCTGCATAGGTCTTGACCAGGATGCCGCGGAACTGCTCCTGCAGCTGGGCCTGCTGTTCGGGGGTGGCCTGGCGCCAGCTGCGGCCCACGGCCAGCGCAGTGGTGCGCTGGAAGTTCACGTGCGGCATGACCTTCTGCTCGACCAGTGCGCTGAGCTTTCTGATGTCGCCGCTCTGCAGGGCCTTGTCCGAGGAGATCGTGCCGAGCACGTCTTCCATGACGGACTTGACCAGTGCGTCCGGCGCGGTGGGCGCGGCAGTCTGGGCAAACGAGCTGCCCGCGAAGGCGAGGGCGGCCGTGGCGATCAGGGTGCGGAGGATCTGAGGCAGTTTGAGCATGTTGGATATGTTCTTGTTGATTCACTTACCGCAACGTGCGGCGGGAGGAGGACGCTGACCGGGAATCGGCAGCCAGCGGCTTTCTTGTGTCTTGGCGTGTCAGCTAGGGTTGCGTCACGCGCATTCAAGTCAGGGTTGCGACAGCAGACTCAGCGCCGCAGTTCCTGCCGCAGGCGCCGAGGTGTGTCGATCCGTAGGACCCGGCAGCCCGGCCTTGACCGGCATGACCAGCAGCACCGGCGCACCTGAAGTGAGCATGCGCTCACGCGCTGGCGCTTGGCTGGTCTTGTCCTTGTTGCCAGGCTGGGGCTTGTCATCGTCCGCGTCCGGCGGATTGCCATCGTAGATCGCGTTCAGACGCTGTTGCAGATAGACGGTACGGATGGCGTTGTATTTGTCGATGCCCATGCTGTCGAGCAGTTGCTCGGCGCGCAACAGACTCGCTCGGGTGTCCACCGCGCGCAGCACAACCAGGCTCAGGCGCGCATTGTCGTCATTGATCTGGGTGATCGGGTTGTAGCCCAGGTCGACCAGCAGCGAAGTGCTGTCACGCACCGTGGACGGTCCGAAGATCGGCAGCACCAGGTACGGTCCGGGCGGCATGCCCCAGCGGCCCAGGGTCTCGCCGATGTCGGTGCGGTTGCGTTCGATGCCCAGTTCCGTGGCGATGTCCACGCAGCCGCCGAAGCCGAAGATCGTGTTGAGCGTGAAGCGCGTGATGTCCTGGCAGAAGGACACCACCTTGCCCTGCAGCAGGTTGTTCACCGCCGTCAGTGGCACCGACATGTTGTAGAAGAAGTTGCCCACGCAGGTGCGCACCGGCTCGGGCACCACCTTCTGGTAGCCCTGGGCGATCGGCTTGGTCACGGCGCGGTCCACCGTGTCGTTGAAGGCGAAAACCTTGCGGTTGATGGGCTCCAGCGGATCGGCCGGATTGCTGCCCAGCGAGGCGCAGCCGCTGGCCAGCGCCAGCGCGAGCGCGGCCGCAGCAACGCGCATGCAGCGCGCGGCCGTGGCTGCCCAGATCACTTCTTGTCTCCGCCGTTGCCGCCGCTACCTCCAGCCGCCGGGGTGGACGGGCCTTCAGCCGCCTTGCTGAACAGGAACTGGCTGATCAGGTTCTCCAGCACCAGTGCCGACTGCGTGCGCGCAAAGCGCTCGCCGGCCTTGAGGTTGTCCGGGTCGCCACCGGCTTCCAGGCCGATGTACTGCTCACCGAGCAGGCCGGCGGTCAGGATCTTGGCGGTGGTGTCCTTGGGGAACTGGAAGCGCGCGTCCATGGCCAGGGTGACGGTCGCCTGGAAGGTCTGCGTGTCGAAGCGGATGTCCTTGATGCGGCCGACCACGACGCCGGCTGACTTCACCGGCGCCTTGTCCTTGAGCTGGCCGATGTTGTCGAACCGGGCGGTGAGCTCGTAGGTGTTGCCCGAGCCGATGCTGCTGGTCAGGTTGCCGGCGCGCAGGGCCAGGAAGGCCAGCGCCAGCAGGCCGGCCAGGACGAACAGGCCGACAAAGAAGTCATAGGACTTGCGTTCCATGATGGGCAATCCTTACCAATGAATCTCAAGCGAATGCGTCAGGCAAACATGAATGCGGTCAGGATGAAGTCCATCCCGAGCACCGCCAGCGAAGAGGCCACCACCGTACGCGTCGTGGCATGGGCCACGCCTTCAGGCGTCGGGTTGGCTTCGTAACCTTCAAACAGCGCGATCGAGGTCACGATCACGCCGAACACCAGGCTCTTGATCACGCCCGGTCCGATGTCGTCCCACCAGTCCACGCCGGACTGCATCTGGCTCCAGAACGCGCCGGCATCGATGCCCACCAGCATCACCACGATCAGGTAGGCGCCGATGATGCCGGCCATGGAGAAGATGACGGAGAGCACGGGCATGGCGATCAGCCCGCCCCAGAAGCGCGGCGCGACGATGCGGGCCATCGGGTTCACGGCCATCATGTCCAGGGCGGTGAGCTGCTCGCCGGACTTCATCAGGCCGATCTCGGCGGTCAGCGAGGTACCGGCGCGGCCGGCAAACAGCAGGGCTGTGACCACCGGCGCCAGTTCACGCACGAGCGCCAGGTTCACCGCCAGGCCGGCCAGCTCGGCGCTGCCGTAGCGCGCCAGCAGGTTGTAGAGCTGCAGGGCCAGCACGAAACCCACGAACAGGCCGCTGATGGCGATGATGATCAGTGAGTGGTTGCCGATGAAGTGCACCTGCTTGACCACCAGGCGCGGACGCAGCACCAGCCCGGCGGAATTCAGCAGGCTCTCCACCAGGAAGCGGGCGTAGCGGCCCATGGCCGCGATGAACAGACGCACGGCCAGGCCGAGGTCGCTGATCTGCTGGACGGGTCCGCTCATCGGCCGAGAAAGTCCTGTTCGAGGGTGCGGGGCGCAGGCATGTGGAACTTGACCGGACCGTCGGGCTCGCCGTGGATGAACTGCATCACGCGCGGATCGGTGCTGGCGCGCAGCTCGGCGGGCGTGCCGTGGGCGGCAATCTGGCCGTCG
>DASSQC010000516.1:0-2888 GCA_035702705.1 Burkholderiaceae bacterium
AGGTGCAGCACGTAGCTGACGATGCCCACGGTCTTGAGCGAGCGTTCCTTGTCCGGGTCCAGGGTGGACAGCGTTTCCATGTCTTCAGCCCTCCTTGCGAGCTGCCTTCTCTGCCAGGCCCGAGAGTCCTTCGCGGCGGGCCAATTCCGTCTGCACATCATCGAGCGACAGACCGTGGTGGGCAAGCAGCACCATCGTGTGGAAGAGCAGGTCCGTCGCCTCGTAGACGATCTGGTCCCGGTGGCCATCCTTGGCGGCCATGACGAGCTCGGTGGCCTCCTCGCCGATCTTCTTCAGGATGGCGTCCTGGCCCTTGGCAAAGAGCTTGGCCACATAGCTTTCGGTGACCTGGGCGCCCTTGCGGGATTCGATGGTGGCGGTGACCCGCGCGAAGATGTCGATCGGGGTGTCGCTCATCGGTAGATGCTTTCCGGGTCCTTGAGCACGGGCTCGACCACTTTCCATTCGCCGTCTTCGAGGCGGTTGAAGAAGCAGGCCTCGCGGCCGGTGTGGCAGGCAATGCCGCCTTCCTGCGTGACCTTGAGCAGGATCACGTCGCCGTCGCAGTCCAGGCGGATGTCCTTGACGCGCTGCACGTGGCCGGATTCCTCGCCCTTGCGCCAGAGCCTGCCGCGGCTGCGGCTGAAGTACACGGCGCGGCCTGTGGCGGCCGTTTCCATCAGGGCGGCGCGGTCCATCCAGGCCACCATCAGCACCTTGCCCGTGAGCACTTCCTGGGCGATGGCCGGGACCAGACCCTTGTCGTCCCAGGCGACGGCGTCGAGCCAGTCGGTCTTCAGCGGGCCGTTGTCGGGCGCGTGCGTCATTGGCGCACCACGATGCCCTGCGCGGCCATGAGCTGCTTGGCTTCCTGCACGGTGTGGGTGCCGAAGTGGAAGATGCTGGCCGCCAGCACCGCGTCGGCATGCCCCTCGATGATGCCGTCGGCCAAGTGCTGCAGATTGCCCACGCCGCCCGAGGCGATCACGGGCACGCGCACGGCGTCGCTCACCGCGCGCGTGAGTGCGAGGTCGAAGCCCTGCTTGGTGCCGTCGCGGTCCATGCTCGTGAGCAGGATCTCGCCGGCGCCGAGCGCGTCCACCTTGCGCGCCCACTCGATGGCATCCATGCCCGTGTTGTTGCGCCCGCCGTGGGTAAACACCTCCCATTTGCCCGGCGAGGTCTGCTTGGCGTCGATGGCCACCACGATGCACTGGCTGCCGTAGGTGTCGGCGCACTCCTTGACCAGCTGCGGGTTCTGCACGGCGGAGGTGTTGATGGAGATCTTGTCGGCACCGGCGTTCAGCAGCCGGCGCACGTCTTCGACCTTGCGCACGCCGCCACCGACGGTGAGCGGGATGAACACCTGGTCGGCCACGGATTCGATCACGTGCAGGATCAGGTCGCGCTGGTCGCTGGATGCGGTGATGTCCAGGAAGGTGAGCTCGTCGGCCCCCTGGGCGTCATAGCGCCGGGCGATCTCCACCGGGTCGCCGGCGTCGATCAGGTCGACAAAATTGACGCCCTTGACCACACGGCCGGCGGTCACGTCGAGGCAGGGACTGATGCGTTTGGCCAGCATGTGGACTCGTGGATGGGCTCTGGGAGCGGTTCTTCAGCCAAAAATCGCTGGAAAGCCGCGCCAGACAAGCGGAAAGGGGTGTGGCGTGTCTGTCTGCCAGGCGTGCTTCAAGCGAGCTGCAGCCTGTGCTCAGGCGGCGGTCAGCTCGTCCGCCCGGGCCTGCGCCTGTGCAAAGTCGATCGTGCCTTCGTAGATGGACCGGCCCAGGATGGCGCCACTGATGCCTTCGCTCTCCACGGCACACAGCGCATCCACGTCGGCCAGGTTGGTCATGCCGCCCGAGGCGATGATCGGGATGCGCACGGCCTGGGCCAGCTTCACGGTCGCCTCGATGTTCACGCCGCTGAGCATGCCGTCGCGGCCGATGTCGGTGTAGACAATCGCTTCCACGCCGAGGTCTTCGTACTTCTTGGCCAGGTCGATCACGTCGTGTCCGGACAGCTTGCTCCAGCCGTCGGTGGCGACCTTGCCGTCCTTGGCATCCAGCCCCACGATGATGTGGCCGCCAAAGGCGCCGCAGGCGTCATGCAGGAAGCCCGGGTTCTTGACCGCGGCCGTGCCGATGATGACGTAGCTGATGCCGTCATCGAGATAGCGCTCGATCGTGTCGAGATCGCGGATGCCGCCACCCAGCTGCACGGGAATGTCGCCCGCCACCTTGAGGATGGCCTTCACGGCGGCCTCGTTGCGGGGCTTGCCTGCAAAGGCGCCGTTCAGGTCCACCAGGTGCAGGCGCCGCGCGCCCAGCTTGACCCAGTGCGCCGCCATGGCAGCAGGGTCTTCGGAGAACACGGTGGCGTCATTCATCTCGCCCTGGCGCAGGCGCACGCAATGACCGTCCTTCAGGTCGATAGCCGGGATCAGCAGCATGGAAACAGGCGGGTCGGTGGTTGGAGGGTTGGGGCGGCGCCGCGTGGTGCCGGGGGCAATCCGTTCAGGGCTTCCAGTGGATGAAGTTGCGGTACAGGCGCAACCCGTCTGCCGCCGACTTCTCCGGATGGAACTGGGTCGCAAAAATGTTATTTCTCGCCACTGCGACGCACAAGCGCTGGCCGTACTCGGTATAGGCGGCCTCGTGCTCGTGGTGCCTGGGCTGCGCAAAGTAGCTGTGCACGAAGTAGAAGCGGCTGCCCGGCGCAATGCCTTCCCAGAGCGGGTGCCACTGCGTGGGGTAGACCGTGTTCCAGCCCATGTGCGGCACCTTCAGGCGCGCGCCGTCCGGGCCCTTCAGGTCGGCGGCAAAGCGCACCACGCGGCCTTCGATCAGATTCAGTCCCGGCGTTTCGCTGGTGCCCTCGCGGGCTTC
>DASSQC010000517.1:0-3293 GCA_035702705.1 Burkholderiaceae bacterium
GCCGACCCCGGTGGCGCTGGCCGGCGCCCAGAAGGAAGAGACGCTCGCCGACAACGTACGCACGGCGCTGGCCGCAGCCATTGCCGACAAGGCGCCGCCCGTGTGGCGCTACGAGAAGCCCGAGGAGCGCGTGCGCTACCAGCGCTGGCTCTCCGCCATGGACGAGCGCCTGGCCAAGCGGCGCCGCGAGATGGATGGGCGCACCCGCATCGAGCTGCTCGAGACCATCTACTACGAAGCCAAGCGCGCCGGTGTGGATCCGGGCCTGGTGCTCGGCCTGATCCAGGTGGAGAGCAACTTCCGCAAGTACGCCATCAGCGATGCCGATGCCCGCGGGCTGATGCAGGTGATGCCCTTCTGGACGCGCACCATCGGCGACGGTGATGTGCGCAAGCTCTTCCACATGCATACCAACCTGCGCTACGGCTGCACGATCCTGCGCCACTACATCGACCGCGAGAACGGCAACCTCTTCCTCGCCCTGGGCCGATACAACGGCAGCCGCGGGCGCGACCCCTATCCCAACGCCGTGCTCGCCGCCTGGGAGCGCTGGAAATTCAAGGACACGCCATGACGCGCATTTCGCCAGCCCCCGCGCTGACCCGCCTTGCAGCGCCCGTGCGCCGCGTGATGCGTACGCTCATGCAGGCGCTGAACCGGTCGCTCGGCCAGCGGACCTGGGCGTGTGTTGCGGCCGCCGCGGCCGCCACCCTGGCCCTGGCCGGCTGCGCGAGCCCGAACCCGGCCGGCAGTGCAGGCGGTGGTGCAGCGGGCCAGGCCAGCGGCGCCGGTGCGCAGACCGCGCCGCGCACGGGTGCAGCCACGCCAGCGCCCGCGGCCCAGACCGCCCGCGGGCCGCTCTACACCTTCAGCAAGAACGGCAAGACCCACACGCTGTACGGCACTCTGCACGTGGGCCGGCCGGCCTGGGCCCCGGACGCCGGGGTGCAGGCGGCGCTCGCCCGCGCCACCGCGCTGGCCGTGGAGGTGGACATCTCGCAGCCCATGCCGATCCAGTTCGCGCTGCAGCGCTATGCACTGGCCAACGATGCGCAGAGCGCCACGGCGGGCCTGCCGGCAGATCTCGTCGAGCGCCTGCGCGCCGGTGCGCAGCAGGCCGGCGTGCCGGCGATGCAGACGCGCATGTTCAAGCCCTGGTTCCTGGCCAATCAGCTGTCGATGTCGGCCTTTGCGCGCGGCGGCTACCTGCCCACGGCCGGCAGCGAGGTCTTCCTGCTCGGTGCCGCCCGGCAGCGGCGCCTGCCCGTTCTGGAACTGGAGTCGGTGGACCAGCAGTTTGCGCTGCTGGATGCCATGCCGCGCAATGTGCTGCGCGAGTATGTGGAGCAGGCCCTGCTCTACGCCCAGGGCAGCGGCATGCCGGGTGACCTGCAGCAGCTCGTGGCCGCCTGGGAGCAGGGCGACGTCAATACCCTCGCCGCCATGGTGAACACCGATCCGGCCACGGCCAAGGCCTCGGATCGCTGGCTCAACGAGGAGCTGCTGCTCTCGCGCCATCCGCAGATGGTCCAGCGCATCATCGAGCTGGCCGGCAAGGAGGGCAGCCTGATGGTGGCCGTGGGTGCCCTGCACCTGCCGGGCGAGCGCGGTTTGATCGCGCTCTTGCAGAAGGCCGGCTTCGAGGTGCAGCGCGTGCATCGCTGAGGGCGGCAGCGTCGGCGCGGCGCCGGGCTGCGCTTGAAGCCCCGAAGACCGCGAGACTGTGCATCGCGGCACCTTCTTTGGCCGAAATCAATTGATCAAGCTGGATTCAGGTGATCTGAATCGGTCCAAGAGGCGCATCCAGCAAGCGAGAAGTGCCTTTCAGCATTGAGCCGAAATCTTTGGCCGATTTTTAACTGCCCATCCCAGGTCCGCTGGGTAGCCTGGCGTCGGCCAGCGCGTTGAAGAAGCGCGTGACCAGCTCCGGCGCGGGCGCGCGGTCGGTGGGTTCCGGATGGGTCTTGGCGTAGTCCAGCGAGTGCGTCAGCGCCACCCAGCGCCGGCCCTCGCGGTCCTGCTCCAGCTGCATCGCGGCCTGTGCGACCTTGGCCGGGATGGCCACCTTCCTGATCTTCTCGGCCGTGGGCCACTCGCACTCGCTGGCCGGCGAGGACACCAGATACTCGCGGCAGATCAGCGGCCGCTCCTCATAGATCGAACAGGAGCCCTCTTCAAGGAAGGGGCAGCTCACGCCCATCTCGAAGTACTTCATGCCCAGGGCGTTGGCCTGGTCGGGTGTCAGGCTGTTGGCCGCCTTGCGCAGCGGTTCATCCACCTGCGCGGCCTGCATGGCCGCACCCGCCTGGGCAAAGCGCTCGCGGATCACGGCCTGGCGCGGCTGCGGCATCTCATCCACCAGCTGGGCGATGCGTCGCGCCTCGCTGGGCAGGATGGGCACCAGCTGCTTGCAGCAGGCCCCGCAGCCGGCCTTGCAGCTGATCGGCTCGCCGGCGGCGGCCACGTCCTCGACCGCGATATGAATGACGCGATTGGCCAGGGTACGCGCAGTGGGCAGGAACCAGGCGGCCGATTCCGGGCGCTGCGGCACATCCAGCTGCACGCGGATGCCGCGGTTGCGCACGCGCAGCTCAGTGTCGAGGTGCAGGTCGGGGGCTTGGACAGGGGCGGCCATGGGACGGAACTCGCGGTGGACAGATCGCCGGATTGAACGGCATTGCGCCGCCCTTGGCGATCCCGCGTTGCCGCGAGCGTTCAGGGGGCCGGCGCCGCCTTGCCGCGCTTGAGCTGCCGCCAGGCAAAGCGCGCCGGATCCACGGCATCGGCCAGATCGCGCTCGATCGGCAGCGGTTCGCCAAGCATCTGCGCGGCGATCAGCTCCCCGCCCAGCAGCGCATAGGTCAGGCCGCGCGAGCCGTAGGCGTTGGCGATCCAGGCGCCGGGCAGGCGGGGCATGTCGGCCAGCTGCGGCGCACCGGGGCGCGCGCTCGGTGCGGCGTCGGGGTCGGGCAGGGCGCCGATGACCGGCAGGCGGTCGGGGGTGACCACGCGCACACCCGTCCAGGCGCGGCGCGGCTTGCCCTGGGCCGCAGCCTCGAAGCCCGGCCACAGCGCAGCAGCCTTGGCGTGGGCCTGGGCGTGGCTGCTGTCGCGCTCGTCGGTGCCGGCTTCGCCATGCTCGTAGCTGGCGCCGAAGACCGTGGTGCCGTCCTGCGCAGGCAGCAGGTAGCCCGCCCCGGCCAGCACGGCCTTGAGCTGCGGCGCGAGGTCCGTGATCAGGCTGCACTGGCCGCGCACCGGTGCGAGCGGCAGGCTGTGCAGGCTCCAGCTGG
>DASSQC010000518.1:0-7153 GCA_035702705.1 Burkholderiaceae bacterium
GATCGAGCGCGCTGCGCAGCTCGGGCTGGACTTTGTACTGCTGGGTGCGGTGAAGGCGACCGCCTCGCATCCCGGCGAACCGGGCATGGGCTGGACGGCGTTCACGCAGTGTGCAGCGCACGCACCGTTGCCGGTCTATGCGCTCGGCGGGCTTGAAGAGGCCGATCTGGCCACAGCCCGAGCGGCGGGCGGGCAGGGCGTGGCCTTGTTGCGCGGTGCGTGGTCGTTGCGTGCCCTTGAGTGCCCGCTTGAACCGCTGTGACCCCCTGAAGCCGGGCTGACGTAACAGGCCGATTGAACAGGGCGCGGACGCCGTGCCGCGCAGCTCCGCGCCGTGATGTCGGCATCGCGGCTTCAGCGCTCAGTGCGGCTGGCTGCGCTGCTGACGGTCGTCGGTCGTGTCGGGTGCGTCGAGGTCCGTGCTGTCGCGCGGGTCCGCACCGGCAATCCGATACTTGTCGCTCGCCCACGCGCCCAGATCTACCAGCTTGCAGCGCTCCGAGCAGAAGGGGCGCCAGGTGGCACTGTCATTCCAGAGCACCTTCGTGCCGCAGCTGGGGCATTTGACTTGTGCGGGCATGGCTTGCGAGGGGTCAGAAATTGCAGAGCGCGATCCGGAAGGGCACGTCGGCATCGATCACGCTGGGCCGAGCGACGATGCCCGCCTGTGTGAAGCGGATGTGCAGCACGTACTTGTTCGCGCTGATCTCGGGCACTGCATTGCGCGATTCGTCCACCCACAGGCGCAGCAGCTGCCAGGTCTTGCCCTTGGCATCCTGCTGATAGACGCCCTGCACGGCCAGCATGTCGGCGGCACGGCCGCCTTCGCGCAGCAGCTTGAGCACGAGATGCAGCGCATCGGCCATGGGCTTGAGCGGCGTGAGCCAGCCCAGCAGGTCATTGCGGCGCTGCGCCACCGGCCGGTTGAGCCAGGCGTGATACGAGGGAAGATCGAACTCGCAGGTACCGCCCGGGATGATGGCGCGCGAGCGGATGGCCGAGAGCCACTCGTTGTCGCGCAGGTGCTGGCCCGTCTTGCCCGGGGCGTCCATCAGGGCCTGGAAGGCACGCTCCACGTCATGAATGACTTCGTTGAGCACCTCGATGTTCACGCCCGGCACATCGCGATAGCCCGAGAGGACCTGCTTCTGCCGTTCGAGCTCCTGCAGGATGTCGGACTTCAGTTCACCGCGGCTGCAGACCTCGAGCACCTCGAACAGCGCGGTCAGTGCAGCGTGGTGGTCATGGCTCGTGTCGCGCTCGACGAAGAACCCCATGCGGTCGAACAGGTCCTCCAGGCGCAGAAAGGCCCGAACGCGTTCGTTGAGGGGATATTCGTAGAGGATCAAGACGCCGGCCCGGGAAGTTCGAGCGGGATTGTGCTCGGTTTCAGTTCAATTGACAAAAGCACAGCACCCGCGTTCAGTGCAAGCTGTACCGGGCCATCGTGCAATAGCGGGCATGAAGCGCGGCCGCCTGATCGCGAAGATCGGCCAGACTGCCGCCGTTGAAGATGATGTCGTCAGCCGCCGCACAGCGCTGGGCCCGCGAGGCCTGTCGGGCCATGATTGCGCGCACGGCGTCTGCGTCGAGACCGGAGCGCGTGCGTACCCGCTGCACCTGCATGTCCTCCGTGCAGTCCACCACCAGCAGGCGGTCAAGCATGCCCAGCCAGTGGCCGGACTCCACCATCAGCGGCACGACCAGCAGCCGGTAGCTGCCTCGACGCTGCGCAATGCGCGCCAGGCACTGTTCGCGGATCATGGGGTGCAGGATGCCGTTGAGCTGCTGACGCAGGTGTTCGTCGGCAAAGACCCGTTCACGCATCCATGCTCGATGCAGCGCGCCATCCGTGGCAATCGCCTCGTCGCCGAAAGCTGCGCGAATTGCAGGCAACGCGGCGCCGCCCGATGCGGTCAAGGCATGCGAGATCGCATCAGCGTCGATGACATCAGCACCGAGCATCTGCAGCGCATCGGCCACTGCGGACTTGCCGCTGCCGATGCCGCCTGTCAGTCCGATGAGCATGGGCAGTGTGCCTCAGCGCACAAACAGGCCGAGATACCAGGCGTTGATGGCCGGGCCATAGAAAAGCACGACCGCACCGGCGCCGGCAAGATAGGGGCCGAAAGGAAACTGCT
This sequence comes from Burkholderiaceae bacterium, assembly GCA_035702705.1. Classification (GTDB taxonomy): domain Bacteria; phylum Pseudomonadota; class Gammaproteobacteria; order Burkholderiales; family Burkholderiaceae_C; genus Piscinibacterium. The sequence continues at coordinate 2,142 of DASSQC010000518.1, forward strand.
GCCCGCGACCCAGGCGGGCCAGCAGCATCATCAGACCGCCAAGCACGGCGCCCACCACAGAGCTGGCGAGGATGACGGCAGGCAGTGCCTGCCAGCCGAACCATGCGCCCAGGGCAGCCAGCAGTTTGAAGTCGCCGTAGCCCATGCCTTCCTTGCCGGTTGCCAGCTTGAAGGCCCAGTACACGCTCCACAGGACCAGGTAGCCCGCCACCGCACCAATCACTGCATCGGCGAGCGGTACGAACATGCCACCCAGATTCACCAGCAAGCCGAACCACAGCAGCGGCAGCGTCAGGTCATCGGGCAGCAGCTGGGTATCTGCATCAATGAACGCCAAAGCGATGATCACCAGCAGAAAGGCGAACGCTGCCAGCGCCTTGGCACTCGGTCCGAAGGCAAGCACGGCAAACACGCCAGACAGGCCGCCGAGCAGTTCCACCAGTGGGTAGCGAATGGCGATGGACGTCTTGCAGTTGCTGCAGCGGCCCTTGAGAAACATCCAGCTCAGTACCGGGATGTTCTCGTACCAGTGCAGCACATGACCGCACTTGGGGCAGGCAGAGCGCGGCGTGACGAGGTAGCGCCAGGTGCGCTGTGGCACGACCCACTCGTCTGGCGTGGACGCGCAGTCCGCGACATGCATGGCCTCCAGCACCTTGGGCATCCGGTGGATGACCACGTTCAGGAAGCTGCCGATCAGCAGACCCAGAACACCCAGGCAGGCAGCCGCCAGCCCGGGTTCGCGCGAAAGCAGTACGACGAGTTCGCTCATCCGGTCCGGCGATCAGACCACCGAACCGAGCTTGAAGATCGGGAGGTACATGGCGATCACGATGCCACCGATCAGCACACCCAGCACGACCATGATCAGCGGTTCCATCAGGGACGACAGCGCGTCGACGGCCTCGTCCACTTCGCGCTCATAGAAGTCGGCCACCTTGGAGAGCATGTCGTCGAGCGCGCCGGACTCTTCGCCGATCGAGGTCATCTGGATGGCCATGTTCGGGAAGACATTCGAGTTCTGCATGGCCACTGCGAGCGCGGTGCCGATGCTGACTTCGTTCTGGATGCCACGCGTGGCCTGTGTGTACACCGCGTTACCCGCTGCGCCACCCACGGAATCGAGTGCCTCGACGAGAGGCACGCCGGCAGCAAACATGGTCGACAGGGTGCGCGTCCAGCGCGCTACGGCGGCCTTCATGAGCAGATCACCGAACACCGGTGCCTTGAGCATCAGGCGATCCATGAACATCTGGACCTTTGGCGAGCGTCGCCACGCCTGGAAGAAGAAGTAGAGACTGCCAAAGATGATGCCGAAGATGAGGTACCAGTACTTCACGAAGAAGTCGGACATGGCGATCACGACGAGGGTCGGCGCAGGAAGCTCGGCACCGAAGTTGGTGAAGATGTCCTTGAACGAGGGGATCACGAAGATCATGATCACCGCAGTGACCACAAAGGCCACCACGATCACGGCGGTCGGATAGAACAAGGCCGACTTGATCTTGCCTTTCAATGCCAGCGTCTTTTCCTTGTAGACCGCCAGACGCTCGAGCAGCGTATCGAGAATACCGGCCTGCTCACCTGCGCCGATCAGGTTGCAGAACAGCGCGTCGAAGTACTGCGGGAACTTCCGGAATGCCGTTGCGAGGCTGGAACCGGTCTCCACATCGGCGCGAATGTCATTCATCATCCGTGCAAAGGCCGGGTTCGTCGAGCCGCGGCTGACGATGTCGAAGCACTGCAGCATCGGCACCCCGGCCTTGAGCATGGTGGCCAACTGGCGCGTGAAGATCGAGATTTCCTTGTCCGTGACCTTACGCCCGCCAGACACGCGCTGTTTCCTGACCTTGGTGGGCAGGATGCCCTTGCGGCGCAGCGCAGACTGGACGACCGCTTCGCCGCCGGCGCGCATTTCGCCTTTGAGAATGCGCCCGACCTTGTCCTTGCCCTCCCAGAGGTAGAGCGCGTCTGGGGTGCCTGCCTTGCGGGTTGCTGTGGCCATGGGTTCAGTCCGATTCCGGTCGTTCGGGTGTTGCAGTGCCGCGCTCACTCATTGGTGACCGCAAACACTTCCTCAAGTGATGTCACGCCTTGCCGGACCTTGGCAAGGCCGGATTCGCGCAGCGAGCGCACGCCTTCTAGGCGTGCCTGTTCGGCGATCTGCATCGCGTTGCCGTTGGTCAGGATGATTCTCTGAATCTCTTCCGAGATCGGCATGACCTGGTAGATGCCCACTCGGCCCTTGTAGCCGGAGCCGTTGCAGCGGTCGCAGCCCACCGGCTTGTAGGGCTTCCAGCTGCCGTCCAGATCATCATCCTGGTATCCGGCCTCAACCAGCGCATCGTAGGGCAGCTCGTAGGGCTGCTTGCATTGCGCACACAGGCGACGCGCGAGACGCTGCGCCGTGATCAGGATCACCGAAGAGGCGATATTGAACGGCGCGACGCCCATGTTCATCAAGCGGGTCAGGGTCGTCGGCGCATCATTGGTGTGCAGCGTAGAGAACACCATGTGACCGGTCTGGGCGGCCTTGATCGCGATATCGGCGGTTTCCAGATCGCGGATTTCACCCACCATGATGATGTCCGGATCCTGGCGCAGGAAGGACTTCAGCGCGGCTGCGAAGGTCAAGCCGGCTTTCTCATTGACGTTCACCTGGTTGATGCCCGGCAGAGAGATTTCGGCAGGGTCTTCGGCCGTCGCGATGTTGACTCCGGGTTCGTTGAGCAGGTTCAGACAGGTGTAAAGCGACACCGTCTTGCCCGAACCGGTCGGGCCAGTGACGAGCACCATGCCGTAGGGGCGCTTGATCGCCTCCATGAGGCGTTCCTTCTCGATCGGGTCGTAGCCCAGCGCATCGATGCCGAGGCGGGCAGACGAGGGATCGAGAATGCGCATCACGATCTTTTCGCCATACATGGTCGGCAGTGTCGAGACACGCAGGTCGATGACCTTCGTCGGGCTGACCGCAATCTTGACCCGACCATCCTGCGGTACGCGCTTTTCGGAGATGTCGAGCTTCGAAATGACCTTCAGTCGAGCCGCGATCCGTTCCATGAGCTGCAGGGGTGGCTGCGCCACCTCCTTGAGCATGCCGTCCACGCGGAACCGGATCCGGTAGAACTTCTCGTAGGGCTCGAAGTGCATATCGGATGCGCCGGCGTCGATCGCATCGATCATGATCTTCTGCAGGAACTTGACGATCGGCGCTTCGTCGGCGTCTGCGCCGTCATCGACCGATTGCGCATCGGCGTCCACGACCTCGAGATTGACGTCGGAGTCTCCCGCCAGCTCACTGATGGCGGTGGTGGCCGACTTGGCGTTGCGGTCGACGATCTCGCGCAGGCGGTCGTGCTCGGCCACGACAATGTCCAGCTGGAGCTGGGTCTGGAATTGGATCTGTGACAGCGCCTGCTGTTTTGTCGGGTCGGAGACGGCGACATAGAGACGGTTGCCGCGCTTCTTCAGGGCCAGGACGTAGTTGCTCTGCGCCAGCTTCTTGTCGATCAGATCAATCGGCAGCTGATCGATATCCAGTGTCGACACATCCACCAGTGGATGTCCGAAGGACTCGCTGATCACGCGCGCCAGCGTGGCAGCATTCATGTTCGGAAGCTTCGCGGCAAGAAGCTCGTCGATGAACTCCGTCTTGTTTTCAGCGGCACGCTTGCTGACACGGTCCGCATCGGGCACGTTCAGTGCGTTGAACTGAACGAGCGCCCGCGCCAGCCCGGTCAGCTGGGACATGCCAGCGGCTGCTGCGTTAACGGCCATGAGCACTCCGCGCGATCATTCTGCGCATTTCAGTAAATCGTGAAATCGCCCCGCGGCATCGCGTTGCGAATGTTGAGAAAACGCTTTAACTGTACGCGGCAAGGGCCCGTGTTGCAAAGAAAAGCACCGGTCCGCAACGCACGGATGCGACACCCGCAACGTGACAGAATGCTTCAAAGCGGCGGCATCCGGGCTAGATGCTCGCCACACCGGTGAGGCGCATGCGGTAATCATGGAGCAATCATGCCCTCGCCCTGCTACGAATGACGGTCTTCGCATCTAGAGGGATTACGTCGCCGTTCCGCTCGCTGATGATCTCGAAGATGCCGCCTGCTGTCGGTCTGCTCGCATGCTGCATGACCGCGCACCGTAGCGGGGCGCCGAGGTTTTTGTGGCGGCGTGAAGCCGGCGGCAGTCGGGTCGAGCCAGCGAGGCTCGGGGTCTGCAGCTGCCATCGGAACGGAATTTCGATTCAGGAAATGAAAAAGCCAACTCCGCGGAGTTGGCTTTTCGTGATTCTGGTCGGGGTGAGAGGATTCGAACCTCCGGCCTCTACGTCCCGAACGTAGCGCTCTACCAGGCTAAGCTACACCCCGAATTGGCCTTGCTCGAAGTTGACGCATCAAGCCTGACGCTCAACCACCGAAGCACACAATTGTAGCAAAAGCGCCTTGTCCCCCGATTCGGGCAGGAACTCAAGCAGGTTCCGGGCGCCGTTGGCCTGTTCCGTGGCCTGCTGACGCGTCGCCTCGATGGCGCCTGTGGCGTGAACGGCCTGCATGATCGATTCGAATGCGTCCACGTCGCCTGCCTCAATGGCTGCGCGCACGACCTGCCTCTGCTCCGCATTGCCCTGATGCAGCACATGGATCAGCGGATAGGTGAGCTTGCCCTCACGCAGGTCGTCGCCGAGATTCTTGCCGGTCAGGGCTGGATCCCCTTCGTAGTCGAGCGCATCGTCAATCAGCTGGAAGGCACTGCCGATCTTGCGGCCGAAGCCGGCCAAGGCGTTTTCCTGAGGGTCCTGCAGGCCGGCGAGAATGGCGGGTACGCGTGCAGCCGCCTCGAACAGCTTGGCGGTCTTGAACTCGATCACCTGCATGTAGCGCTCGAGCGTGACATCCGGGTCGTGCATATTGAGCAACTGCAACACCTCGCCTTCGGCAATGGTGTTGGTCGCGTCCGCCATCACGGCCATCACTTTCATGGAATCGACACTGACCATCATCTGGAAG
>DASSQC010000519.1:0-6011 GCA_035702705.1 Burkholderiaceae bacterium
GACTCCGGGCCGTCGAGCTGCTCGGGCTTGAAGCTCCCGACGTAGTCGATGGTCTTGGCGATGCGTGCCTTCAGATCACTCAGGCTGGCTTCGGTGTCTTCCCACTTGGGTACGTCCACGCCGGCCAGGCGCGACATGGCACCCTTGGCGAAGTCGCAGGCGATCTGGACCTGACGCGTGAAGGTCAGCATGTCCGCGATCAGGCGCAGCTGCAGGTAGTTGCCACTGTCGAACTTGTTCGCATCGGCGTGCTGCTGGGCCTTGTCCAGGATGGCAGACAGGTTCGTGAGCTGACGAATGAAGGTCGGGGCGGTCTGCGTGTACAGCGTGGGCATGAGGAGTGGTCCTTGGATGTGGTGCTCTGTCACGGGCGGCAGGGTGTCTGCAACGCCGGGGCGGACGAAGTGTAGGCAAAGCATCCCCGTTTTCATGCAGGCCCGTGCTGCGCAGCCTGCCAGTCAGGACGCAGGTTCCGCAGGTGGTGCAGCAAATCCGGCCGGTCACCCTGCCCGCAGTCAGCTCAGGTGGCGGACCCATACACTGCCGCCATGCAATCACCGATCCAGGATGCTGATCGACCGCTGGCCGCGCAGGCAGCGGCCGCCGCCATGAACCCTCGGCCCGCGGTCAGTCCGCAGCCAGTGGGTTCGGCACCGCTGCCGGAAGTCGACATGAGCCGGATGAACTGGCTGCAGCGTCAGTACTTCGCATGGGCCCTGCCCAAGTACGCGGTGTTCACGCCGGAACAGCGCGCTGACGTGATCGCCTTCGATCTCTGGCTGTACTCGCGTCGTTCGCTGGGGGCGCTGCTGGGGCTGTTCGCTTCGATGGCAGGTATTGCCGTCGGCCTCGTGTTCAACGGTGTGCATCCGGTGCTGGCTGTGCTGTCGAGCGTGGTGCTGTGGTCCGTGCTGCTGGTGACGGTAATGACCGCCTGGTTCGCGCCGGACGGCCTGTGTGACACACCGCCCCGGCGATGGAGTCCGATGACCCCGCGCCGCCAGCGTCCCGCGTGGGATCGGGCCCTGCGCTTCATCCTGGGGGGCTATCTGGGCGGCCTGGTTGGCTACACCTTCGCCCGATGCCTGCGCACCAGCGACTGGTCGATCGGCAACATCGTGGTGCTGGTGCGCGACGCGATTCTTCATTCCATGCCTGTGGCCATTGCCGGCGTGGCAACCGTCATTGGCGTGGCCTTGCTGGTGAGCTGGATCCGGCGCCGCCAGCTGCAGCAGCGCTTGCAGGCCCAGTTGCGTGAGGCGGAGCTGGCCGCGCAGCGCGACGCCGCCGCGCGTGCCGCAGCGGAGGCCCGGCTCAAGGTGCTGCAGGCGCAGATCCAGCCGCATTTCCTGTTCAACACGCTCGCTGCGCTGCAGTACTGGGTGGATGCAGGCGATTCGCGCGCCGGCCCCTTGCTGCGCGAGCTCACGCAGTTTCTTCGTGCGAGCACACAGCTGCTCGGTCGCGAGGACGTCACGGTGGCCGAAGAGGCCACGCTTGCGCAGCGCTACCTGACCATCATGCAGGCACGCATGGGCCAGCGCCTTCAGTTTGAGGTGGTCATTGATCCCGAACCCGGCGCCTGCGCCATCCCGCCGGGCATCCTGCTCACCCTGGTGGAGAACGCCGTGGAGCATGGTGTTGCAGGTGCATTGAGTGGCGGCCGCATCACGCTGAAGGCTCGCGCGGAAGGGCGCCAAGCCGTGCTTGAGGTCCTGAACAGCGGTTCGCCGCTTCCGGCCCCCGTCACGGATGGCACCGGTCTTGCCAATACCCGCGAACGCCTGGAGCGTCGGTTTGGCGAGGCGGCCTCGCTGTTCCTCGGCACCGACGAGGACGGCCAGACAGTGGCGCGCATCACGCTGCGGGGAGCACTGCGATGAACATCTGGCAGTTTCTTGCGCTGTTCTGCTTCGGCACCTACCGGAACTTCGATCGCGCGGAGCTGGCACGTGCCGCCGCCGAACCCATGCCGCGCGTCTGGCTGATCTACATGGTGGCCTATTGCGCCTTCGTCTTCGGCGTCGACTACCTCGGCGGAAAGCTCAGCGGGATGCTGCTGCTCATGCGCGTCTGCAGCGACGTGCTGGTGGCTGCCGCCGTGATCTGGGCGGTGTACCGCGTCTGGCGCCGCCCGGATATCCGCACCGGCGCGCTCAATCTGCTGATCCTCATTCTCACCGTCTTTGGCGTGGCCATGGTGCTGGCCATCCTGACCAGCCTGCTGAAGCTGCCCAAGGGCGCGTTGACCGATGCCGAGCTCAACCAGATTGGCGCCGCCTGGACCATGGTGATGGCGCTGGTCGTCGTGTTCAGCATCTCTCGGACCATCATGGTGGAAGGACGCCTGCGCGAGCTCGCCGAGACCGACAAGCGCCTGGAGATGCAGCGCCAGATGCTAGCCGCGCAGATCCAGCCGCACTTCCTGTTCAACAGTCTGGCCAGCCTGCAGCAGTGGGTCAATACCAAGGACGATCGCGCAGCGCCCCTGCTTGAAAGCCTGACGGCCTACCTGCGCGCCACCCTGCCCATGTTCCAGAAGAGCAGCATCTCCCTGGGCGAGGAAGCCCAGGCCGTGCGCAGCTACCTGGAAGTGATGCGCGCACGCCTGGGCGAGCGCCTGGGCTTCGAGATTGCAGTCCCCGAGGCGCTGGCGGGCGTGCAGCTGCCGCCGGGCATTCTCCTGACACTGACTGAAAACGCGGTCGAACACGGCATCACGCCGGCCCTGCGCGGCGGCACCATCAGCCTGTCGGCCCACCAGGCCGGCGAGCGCGTGGTGGTTGAGCTGGCCGACACCGGCGTCGGCCTGCCCGCAGGCGGCGTGACCATACCGGCGTTTGCGGATACGCACCCTGGCATCAAGCACGGCGGCAAGGGTGGGGTGGGGCTGGCGAACTCGCGTCTGCGTCTTGCTCAGGCCTACGGCGCTGCCGCCGAGCTGGAGGTCCTCGACAACCCCGCAGGGCAGGGTTGCGTGGCCCGCCTGAGTCTGCCGGCGAGCCATGTCAGCACGTCGCCGGCAGCGAACGTCACCTCAGGCACCTTGCCCGTGACGTCGACCTGACCACAGCCCTGCGCTCCCTCGCACGGTTTTCATCCAACCCCCATTCTTGAACCCAAGCCTGCAACTCACATGTCTTCCACGCCCTCCATTCTGATCGCCGACGACGAAGAAGCCCCGCGCGATGCGCTCGCCGCAGCCCTTGCGCGGCTCTGGCCCGAAGCGCAGATCGTGGCCCGCGCCGAGAACGGCGTCGATGCCTGGGACAGCTATCTGGAGCACGAGCCGGCCGTCTGCTTTCTGGACATCCGCATGCCCGGGCTGACCGGCATCGACGTGGCGCGCCGCATCGCGGGTACGGAGCACAGCGCGCAGGTGGTCTTCGTGACGGCCTTTGACGATCACGCGCTGGCCGCGTTCGAGGCGGGTGCAGTCGACTACGTCATGAAGCCGGTGGACGACGCACGCCTGTCGCAGGCCATCGCCCGCGTCAGGAGTCGCATGGTCGCGCCGCCGGCCGATCTGCAGAAGCTGCTCGGGCAGCTTGTGGCCTCCGGCAGCCTTGATGCACTGGGCAGCCGCCGGCCGGCAGCGCCCCGGTTCATCCAGGCCAGCGTCGGCAAGGAGGTGCGCATGATCGCGCCGGAAGACGTGATCTTCTTCGAGGCCGACAGCCGGTACACGCGCGTGGTCTACGGTGGCGCCCAGCCCGGCGAGGCCCTGATCCGTACGCCGCTCAAGGAACTGTTGGCTGCACTCGACGCAGACCGCTTCTGGCAGATCCACCGCAGCGTGATCGTCAACTGCCACAGCATCGCCAGTGCTGTGCGCGTGGACGAGAACACCATGCACGTCACGCTCAAGACCCGCAGCGAGAAGCTGCCGGTGTCGCGCCAGTTCCAGGGGCTGTTCAAGGGCCAGTGAAGCCCGCATCCAGGCGCGCGGATCGAGCATCCATGCGCCTTTCCAGGCCAAAATGCCTCAAGAAGCCCGCCAGACAAGCGAGAAGCTGATCTGGCGAGTGTCTCAGAACGCTTCGTCGAGCATCCGGCGGTAGTCCGCCGCGGTCGCCTGGCGCGGGTTGGTGCCGTGGCAGTGGTCGCGCAGGGCGTTGGCAATCACGCCATCGAAGTCGCTGCGCTCCACGCCGATGGCCGCCAGGCCCGCCGGCATGCGCAGCGTCGTGTTCAGGTCGGCGAAGGCCTGCGGCACCGCAGCCGCAGACGGTGCACCGATCTCGCGCGCCAGCCGGTCCATCTTGGCGCCCACTGCCGGCGCGTTGAAGCGCAGCACTGCGGGAAGCAGCAGGGCATTGAGCGTGCCGTGGTGCAGGTGCCGGCCCGGCAGGCCGCCCAGCGCGTGCGACAGCGAATGCACACAGCCCAGCCCCTTCTGGAAGGCCATGGCGCCCTGCATGCTCGCGCTCATCATCTGCCGGCGCGCTTCGCGGTCGCTGCCGTCCTTGAAGGCACGCTCGATGTGCGCCAGGCCTCGCGCCAACCCGTCAAGCGCAATGCCCTCCGCCGGCGGATTGAAGGCGGGGGCGAGATAGGTCTCGACGCAGTGAGCAATGGCGTCCATGCCGGTGGCGGCCGTCAGCCCCGCAGGCAGGCCCAGCGTGAGCTCCGGGTCCAGGATGGCCAGACGCGGCACGAGGTGCCAGCTGTGAAAGCCCAGCTTGCGGCCATCTTCAACGATGAGGATGCTGCCACGCGCCACCTCGCTGCCTGTGCCAGCCGTGGTCGGGATGGCAATGAGCGGTGCAACCTGTGCGCTGATCTTCGGGCTGCCGCCCTCGATGGTCGCGTAGTCCACCAGACGGCCCGGGTGTGTGGCCATGATCGCCACCCCCTTGGCGCAGTCGATGCTCGATCCGCCGCCGAAGGCAATCAGGCCATCGCAGGCCTCGGTCGTGTAGAGCGCCGTGGCGGCCATGACGGCGGCCTCGGTCGGGTTGCCCGGGGTCTGATCGAAGACCGCGTGGGGCAGGGCGCCGAGCGTGGCGCTCAGACGATCGAGCAGGCCCGCCGCGCGGATCCCCGGATCCGTGACCACCAGCGGCTTGCGCATGCCTGCGGCGGCCAGCTCCGAAGGCAGCAGGGCCAGGCTGCCGAAGTCGAACTGCACGCGGGTGATGTAGCGGATCTCAGGCATGGTGCGTCTCCATCGGGTCGTGTTCAGGCGCCACAAATGCACAAGGGCACCCGAAGGTGCCCTTGATTGTGCTGCGCCTGCGCGCGGTGTGCAGCGGTTACTCGACCTTGGCCTTCTTGGTCAGGTCTTCCTGGAAGGCACGCAGCTTCTGCTGCTGAACCATCTCGGTGAGCTGCGGGCGCACCTGGTCCAGCGGCGGGAACTGGGCCTGGCGGGTGTCCTCGAGGCGGATCACGTGCCAGCCGAACTGGGTCTTGACCGGCGTCTTGGTGGTCTCGCCCTTCTTGAGCGCCGTCATCGCCTTGGTGAACTCGGGCACGTAGGCGTCAGCCGGCGCCCAGTCCAGATCGCCGCCGTTGGCTGCGGAACCCGGGTCCTTGCTCTGCTTGGCCAGCGCCTCGAACTTCTGGCCCTTGGCCAGGTCGGCGATGATCTTCTTGGCCTGTTCTTCCTTCTCGACCAGGATGTGGCGGGCGCGGTACTCGGTGCCGCTGGCCTGCTTTTTCTGCTCGTCGTAGGCGGCCTGGATCTCGGCGTCGCTCGGCGGGTTGGACCTGACCACATCCTGCACCAGTGCACGGATCAGCAGCTGCTGGCGCATGGTGTCCATCTGCAGCTTGAAGTCCGGCGTGTCGTTCAGACCGCGGCGCTCGGCTTCCTGCGAGAGGATCTCGCGGTTCACCAGCTCCTGGCGGACCATGCTGCGCAGCTCGGGCGTGTCCTTCTGGCCCTGGGCGGTGACCTGCTTCATCATCGCGTCAACACGCGAGGAGGGGATCGGCTTGCCGTTGACGATGGCCGCGTTCTGGGCAAATGCGGCAAAGCTGAAACCAGCGACCAGAGCCGCGGCGAA
>DASSQC010000520.1:0-2381 GCA_035702705.1 Burkholderiaceae bacterium
TTGCCGCCGCGGACTGGATTGCCGGTCAGGGTGCGCAGCCGAACCACACGCCCCAATGAACCGCCTGCCCACCGCTTCTCCAGCAGCCCGCGCCCTGTGCGCCGGGTGGTGGCGCGTTTCGTTCTGGTGGTGCTGACCGCACCGACCAGACCCCCTCGCAGCCGCTTGCCGCTGCCCGCCTCAAGAGCAAGCACCCCGAAGCATCTCCACACCCGGATCTGACCGCGTAGATCCAGCGCTGGTGCGCCCTCCCAAGCCAAAATGGCTGGAAACCCGCGCCAGACAAGCGGAAAGCCCTTGCGAACAGCCATGACCGAACTCGAATTCAACGCCCTCGCCGCCCAGGGCTACAACCGCATCCCGCTGATCGCCGAGACCATGGCGGACCTCGACACCCCGCTGTCGCTGTACCTGAAGCTCGCCAACACGGCCAACAGCTTCCTGCTCGAGAGCGTGGTCGGCGGCGAGCGCTTCGGGCGCTACAGCTTCATCGGCCTGCCGGCCAGCACGATGCTCAAGGTCAGCATCGGCGCCGCGGGCCATCACACGCAGGTGCTGAAGAACCACGCCGTGGTCGAGGAGGACCGCGGCAATCCGCTCGATTTCATCGCCGCGTATCTCGCGCGCTTCAAGGTCGCCATGCGCCCGGGGCTGCCGCGCTTCTGCGGCGGCCTGGCCGGCTACTTCGGCTACGACACGGTGCGCCTGATCGAGAAGAAGCTGGCGGCCACCGACAAGCCCGGCGGCATCGACATGCCCGACATCATGCTGCTGCATTGCGACGAGCTTGCGGTGGTGGACAACGTCGCCGGCAAGCTCTACCTGATCGTCTATGCCGACCCGCGTACGCCGGACGCCTACACCCGCACACGCAGCCGCCTGCGCGAACTCAAGGCCAAGCTGGCGAATGCGCCGCACCGCTCCCACCTGGGGGCGAGCGTGGTGCAGGAGGTGCGCCGCAGCTGGCCCAAGGAGGACTTCAAGGCCGCCGTGCAGCGCTGCCGCGACTACATCATCGACGGCGACTGCATGCAGGTGGTGATCGCGCAGCAGCTCTCCATGCAGTTTCCGGAGTCCGCGCTCACCCTGTACCGCGCGCTGCGCTCCATCAACCCTTCGCCCTACATGTTCTATTACCGCATGGCGCCCGAAGCAGCCGGCAAGGGCGAGTTCCACATCGTCGGCTCATCGCCCGAGATTCTCGTGCGGCAGGAGCCGGTGGACGCCGGCGGCAAGCCCGAGGTCCTGGCCACCGTGCGGCCAATTGCCGGCACACGCAAGCGCGGCGCCACCACAGCGGAGGACGAGCGCCTGGCCGCCGAGCTGCTGGCCGACCCCAAGGAGCGTGCCGAGCACGTCATGCTGATCGACCTGGCGCGCAATGACGTGGGCCGTGTGGCCCAGACCGGCACGGTCAAGGTCACCGAGACCATGGGCATCGAGAAGTACAGCCATGTGCAGCACATCGTGAGCAATGTGCAGGGCGTGCTCAAGCCGGGCATGACCAGCATGGACCTTCTGCGCGCCACCTTCCCGGCGGGCACGCTCTCGGGCGCACCCAAGGTGCGTGCCATGGAAATCATTGATGAACTCGAGCCCGTGAAGCGCGGCCTGTATGGCGGCGCGGTGGGCTACCTGTCCTACTCCGGCGCCATGGACGTGGCCATTGCCATCCGCACCGGCGTGGTCAAGGACGGCTTCCTGCATGCCAGCGCCGGCGCGGGGATCGTCTATGACTCGGATGCAGAGGCCGAGTGGCAGGAAACCGAAGCCAAGGCCCGCGCGCTGTTCCGCGCCGCGGAGCGCGTACAGGAAGGACTGGAGGCCGAACTGTGATTGACCTGCGCAGCGATACCGTCACCCGCCCCACCGCCGCCATGCGCGCGGCGATGCTCGCCGCCGAGGTGGGCGACGACGTCTGGGGCGACGACCCGACCGTGCAGCGCCTGCAGGCCGTGGTGGCCGAGCGCACGGGCTTCGAGGCTGCGCTCTTCATGCCCAGCGGCACCATGAGCAATCTGTGCGCACTGATGGCGCACTGCGAGCGTGGCGATGAGTACATCGTCGGCCAGCTGGCGCACACCTACAAGTACGAGGGCGGCGGTGCAGCGGTGCTTGGTTCGATCGTGCCGCAGCCCATCGAGCACGCACCGGACGGCACGCTGCCGCTTGCGAAGATTGCCGCCGCCATCAAGCACCATGGCCCCGGCCTGGGTGCGCACTTTGCACGCTCGCGCCTGCTGGCGTTGGAGAACACCTTCAACGGCAAGGTGCTGCCGCGTGACTACGTGCAGGCCGCGCAGGAGCTGGCCCGCAGCCGCGGCCTGAGCCTGCATCTGGACGGCGCCCGCGTGGCCAATGCAGCGGTGGCCAATGGCGAG
>DASSQC010000521.1:0-4186 GCA_035702705.1 Burkholderiaceae bacterium
GGCGGTGTTTCTCATCAAGCGCAACATGCTGCTGATGATCGGCGTGGGCATGGGCGTGTTCACCGCCCTGCGCCTGGGGCTGCCGCTGCTGTGAACGCTGCTGCACCCCAGCCACCGATCAACAAATAAACATCATTTTCGGACAGAAATAGGCGGGAATGCAGCTCCCTGGCTTTCCGCTTGTGCTGCGCGGATCTCGGGGTGTTCCTGTCTTGAAATCAGCCTGAAAAGAGTCTATTTCGGCCAAGAAATGCGCCGAAATGCCCTCAGAACTGCGGCAGCGGCTGCTGGGCGGCGTCGCGCAGGGCGCGGCGGGCCTGCTCGAAGCCGGGCAGCACGCTTTCCACCACCTGCCAGAAGCGCGGGCTGTGGTTCATCTCGCGCAGGTGCGCAAGCTCGTGGGCGATCACGTAGTCGATCACGTCGGGCCCGAAGTGCACCAGCCGCCAGTGCAGGCGGATCTTGCCGTCGCTGGTGGCGCTGCCCCAGCGCGTGCTGGCCGATGACAGCTTGAGCTGGCTGATCTTCACGCCCAGCTGCTGCTCGAAGACCGGAATCCGCTCGGCATAGATGCGCAGGGCCTCGGTCTGCAGCCAGCCCTGCACGGTGTCCTTGATGCGCTGCTCGCTGGCGTCCTCGGGCAGGGCCAGCAGCAGGGTCTCCTGGTTGAACATGCCCAGCTGCAGGCGCGTGACCGGCGTGCCGCTGCCCAGGGCCACGGTGATGGTGCGGCCCAGATAGGGCAGGGTGGTGCCGTGCTCCCAGCGGGTGGTGTGCACCACCATGCGGGCGCGGCGGGCCTGCCACTCGGCCAGCTTGTCCAGGATCCAGCGCTGCCGCTCATGCAGGGCCTGCTCGATGTCGCGCAGCAGCACCCAGCGCGGCGCACTCACCGAGAGCCCACGATCATCGATGGTGAAGCCGATGGTGCGGCGCTTGCCGCGCTTGAGCGTGTACTCCACCACGTTGCCGCCAAAGCTGATGAGGCGCGCATTGGGGTCGCGCGGGCCGTCGGCGGTTTTGGGGGGAGGGGCGTCCTGCGCGCCGAAATCGAGCGCGAACTGGGTCGGTTCAGGGGACGCGAGAGGCTTCATCGAGCACCGGGAGGGAAGCCCGAAGTATATCGGCGGGGTGCCGGGCGCCGAGTCTTGCCACTGCGACTGAGCCCTGCGCGTGGCACAAAAGCAAAAGCGCCTTGCGGGGCGCCTTTGCATGGCCGGACAGGACTAAAGCAAAAGCGCCCCGCAGGGCGCCTTTGCATGGGGCCGAGCCAGGCTCAGAACTTGAACACGAGGCCGACGTTGAACTGGTCGGTGTCGCTGGCCAGGCGGCTGTACTCAGCGCGCAGGGCCATGTCGCGGTTCAGGCTGTGCTGGATGCCGAAGCCCACCAGCGCATTGCCGTCGCTGGCGCTGCCGCGGCTGCCGGCAAAGCTGGCGTTGGCGGAGTTGTCGCCGTAGCCCACGCGCAGGTAACCCTTGGTCTGGGGGGTGAAGGGCAGCATGCCCAGGGCGGAGATCTGCACGGCGTCCAGATCGACGGTGACACCACCGAGCTTCCAGGTGCCCACGCGGCGCAGCGTCAGTTCACCGGCAAAGTTCTGGTTGACCTGGTAGCCGAGGAAGGCGCCGAAGCCGAACTCGCTGCCCAGGCCGTCCACGTTGGAACTGCCGACATCGAGGCCGCCGTAGAAGCCGGTGTCGTTGGCCAGGGCCGGGGCGGTGCAGGCGGCTGCCATTGCGAGAGCGATCAGAGTCTTTTTCATGGGTCTCATTATGTGGTTGAAACAGGGGCGCGGCGGGCTGCCGCACCGCCCGCAGTTTAGGCAAGACGGGCGGTGCGGCCGCTTGCGTGGAGGTCCGGCACTAAAGGCAAGTCGCAACAGGGCGTAACCGCAGGCGGCACCCGGCTGCGGCCGGCACGTTCAGCGCCCCGCGGCGGCCACGGGCTGTGCGCGGGTGCCGGGGGCAGCGGCATCGGCGTAGCGGTGCGGCGCCAGCACGCGCATCTCGGCCTCGATCCAGTCCTCGGTGGCCTGGGTGAGGCTTTCCATCGTGTGGCCTTCGGGGCGGATGATCGGCCCCACGCTCACGGTGATGGTGCCGGGCGTCTTGATGAAGGCGTTGCGCGGCCAGCACTCGCCGCTGTTGATCGCAATCGGCAGCACCGGCATGCCCAGGCGCAGGGCCAGGCGCGCGCCGCCGGTCTTGTAGGGCTTGTAGGCGCCGGGCAGGGTGCGCGTGCCTTCCGGGAAGAAGATCACCCAGCGGCCTTCCGCGGCCTTGCGGCGGCCCTGCGTGACGATCTGCTCGAAGGCCTCGCTGCCGCGGCTGCGGTTGATGGCGATCATGTCCAGCAGCGCCAGGCCCCAGCCGAAGAAGGGCAGCCAGTTCAGTTCGCGCTTGTAGACAAAGCACAGCTCGTGCGGAAAGTAGCCCGGCAGAAAGCAGGTCTCCCAGGCGCTCTGGTGCTTGGCCAGGATGATGCAGGGTGTGTCCGGGATGTTGTCCCAGCCCTTCTTCTGCCAGCGGATGCCCAGGAACCACGAGGCAAACCACGTTGAGAACTTGGGCCAGGCCATCGTGATCTTGTAGCGCGTGCTCACCGGCAGCGGGAAGCAGAGCACGCACACGAGGATGTACAGGCTGATGGAGGCCGTGCAGATCAGCACGTACAGCAGCGAGCGGATGAAGTAGATGGCGCGCATGGGTGGGGTGGCGGGGTCAGAGCACTTCAGGTGAGCCGGCCGCACGCAGGGCCAGCCAGTCCTCGCGCGTGAGGCCGAAGAGCAGGGTGTCCGACAGGGCCCCGGCGGCGTTGCGGCGCTCGTTGCGGATGTAGGCCTCCTGCGTGAAGCCGGCGCGTTGCGGCACGTTCGCGCTGCGCACATTGGCCGCGTCGCAGGTGATGGACAGGCGCTGCGCCTGCAGATGCTCGAAGCCGAACTTCACCAGCAGGCGCGTGGCCTCCGTCACCAGCCCCTTGCCCTGGAAGGCCGGCGAGATCCAGTAGCCGATCATCAGCTTGGGCACCGACCAGTCCGGCTCATGCAGGCCGCAGGCGCCGGCAAAGGCGCCGGTGGCGGCATCGCGGATGATGAAGACGAAGTCCTCGCGCTTGATCCACTGCGCCTGCATCCTGCGCACGTAGCGCTCGCCCTGCAGCGGGTCGTCCCAGTCCTTGACCCAGGGCATCCAGGGCGCCAGGTGCTCGCGGCTGGCCAGCACGCAGTCGCGCACGGCCGCGCCGTCGGCATCGGTGTAGGCGTGCAGGCGGGCGTTCGGGCCGGTGAGGACCGCGGGCAGGGTGAGGAGCAGGGGGTCGATTGTGCTCATGGGCCGTCAAACCGCCAGCTTCGACAGATCCGCCACGCGGTTCATGGCTTCGTGCAGCTGCTTGAGCAGGGCCAGGCGGTTGTTGCGCAGGGCGGCGTCTTCGGCGTTCACCATCACGCCGTCGAAGAAGGCGTCCACCGGGGCGCGCAGGCTGGCCAGTTCGCGCAGGCTGGCGGTGTATTCACCGTTGGCAAAGAGCTTGTCGGCAATCGGCGTGGCGCCGTGCATGGCGGTGTGCAGGGCCTGTTCGGCAGGTTCCTTGAGCAGGGCCGCATCCACACCGCCGGGCACCTCGCCCTCGGCCTTCTTGAGAATGTTGCCGATGCGCTTGTTGGCCGCGGCCAGGGCCTGGGACTCAGGCAGCGCGGCGAACACGCGCACGGCTTCGAGGCGGCGGGGGATGTCGCCCCAGCGGCTCGGACGCAGGCTGATGACGGCGTCCACTTCCTGGGCGCTGTAGCCCTGCTCGCGCAGCGCACCGACCAGGCGGTCGAACAGGAAGTGCTGCACCTCGGCCTGCGCCTGCCCGTGCGATTCGGGGAACGCGCGGAAGGCGATGGCCACCAGCTGCGGCACGGCCAGCGGCAGGTCGCGCTCGATCAGCATGCGGATCACCCCCAGCGCATGCCGGCGCAGCGCGTACGGGTCCTTGTCGCCGGTGGGCCGCTCGCCCACGCCGAACAGGCCGGCCAGCGTCTCCAGCTTGTCGGCCAGCGCCACCACCAGGCCCACGTCATTGCGTGGCAGCGCGTCGCCGGCGAAGCGTGGCTTGTAGTGGTCCTCGATCGCCTGGGCGATCTCCTCGCGCAGCCCGTCGTGGCGCGCGTAGTACGCGCCCATCGTGCCCTGCA
>DASSQC010000522.1:0-4115 GCA_035702705.1 Burkholderiaceae bacterium
CCTGAATGAACGCTCTGCTCGCGCGGGCCGCCCGGCATGCCCGCCACGCCCTGATCGCCACTGCATCGCTGCTCGTCCTGACCGCACCCGTGCAGGCCGAGAACTTCAAGATCATGATCGGCGCCAACCCCGGCGGCGGCTTCGACCAGACCGGCCGAGGCATCGGCAAGGCCCTGCAGGATGCAGGTGCCGCCAAGAACGTGAGCTACGAGAACCGCGGCGGCGCCGGCGGCACCATCGGTCTGGCGCAGTTTGTCAACGCCAGCAAGGGCGACCCGAATGCGCTGGTGGTCATGGGCGCGGTCATGGTCGGCGCCATCGTGCAGAACAAGCCACCGGTCACGCTGGAGAACGCCACGCCCGTGGCGCGCCTGTTCACTGAATACAACGTGTTCGTGGTGCCGGCCAATTCGCCCTTCAAGACCATGCGCGAGGTGGTCGAGCAGATGAAGAAGGATCCGGCCAGCGTGAAGTGGGGCGGCGGCTCCAAGGGCAGCGTGGACCACATCTCGGTGGCCATGATCGCCCGCGCGGCCGGTGTGGATGTGGCCCGGGCCAACTACATCCCCTTCCGCGGTGGCGGCGAGGCCTCCACCGCCATCCTGGGCGGGCATGTGACCGTGGGTACGGCCGGCTATGCCGAGTTTGCGGAGTTCATCCGCACGGGCAAGGTGCGTGCGATCGCGGTCACGGCCCCGCAGCGCCTGGCCTCGGCCAAGGACATCCCCACCCTGCGCGAGCAGGGCCTGGACGTGGAGATCGGCAACTGGCGCGGCGTCTACGGCGCCCCCGGCATCACGCCCGAGCAGCGCAAGGCGCTGGTGGCTGCCGTGACCAAGGCCACCGCCACGCCCGGCTGGAAAGAAGCCCTGCAGAAGAATGACTGGACGCCCAGCCTGCTCACGGGCGATGACTTCGGCCGCTTCGTGAGCGACGAGCACGCCCGCCTGCGCGCGCTGATGGTCAAGAGCGGCATGCTCTGATGCGCTGCCGTTCAGCAGGTCTCGCCGAGCGGCCCGCATGAAGGCCCTGCAAGTGGGCGCCGGCGTGGGCGCATTGGGCGTGGCGGGGGTGCTGGCCGCCGGCGCGCGCAGCCTGAGTGCGGACGCCGGCTACAGCGGTCTGGGTCCGGGCTTTGTACCGCTGGCGGTCGCGGGCTTGCTGGCGCTTTGCGGCGTATTGCTGATCCGCGAGGCGCTCACCGGCGGCTACCGCGACTTCGAGGATGAGGTGGCCGGCATCGCACCGCAATGGCGCGGCTTTGCCTGGGTCAGCGCCGGCCTGCTGCTCAGCGCACTGCTGATCACCCGCATCGGCTTCGTGCTGACCTGCGCGCTGCTGTTTGCGCTGGCGGCGCGCGGCTTTCGCCTGGGCATGGGGCAGACCGTACCGCTGCAGCGCAGCGTGAAGGATCTGGCCGTGGGCCTGGTGCTGACGCTGCCGGTCTTTCACCTGTTCACTCGCGCACTCGGCGTGAGCCTGCCGGCGCTGCTTGAAGGAAGGTGGTTCTAGCCATGGAGGTGATGCAGCAGCTGCTGGCCGGCTTTGCCAGCGCCACCACACCCACCAACCTGATGTGGGCCTTCATCGGCTGTGCGCTCGGCACGGCCGTGGGCGTGCTGCCGGGCATCGGCCCCGCAGTGGCCATTGCCATGCTGCTGCCCATCACCACCCAGGTGGATGCCACGGCCTCGATGATCCTGTTTGCCGGCATCTACTACGGCACCATGTACGGCGGCTCCACCACCTCCATCCTGCTCAACACGCCGGGCGAGACGGGCTCGATGGTCACGGCGCTGGAGGGCAACCGCATGGCCAAGGCCGGGCGCGCGGGCGCGGCGCTGGCCACGGCGGCCATCGGCTCCTTCGTGGCGGGCACACTGGTGACGCTGCTGCTCACCGTGTCCGCCCCGCTGATCGCCGAGTACGCGCTGCGCTTCGGCCCGCCCGAATACTTCATGCTCATGGTGCTGGCCTTCGTGGCCGTGAGTGCCGTGCTGGGCAAGAGCACGCTGCGCGGCATCACGGCGCTCGGGCTGGGTCTGGCGGTCGGGCTGATCGGCATCGACCAGATCTCCGGTCAGGCGCGCTACACGCTGGGTGTGCCGGAGCTGGTCGATGGCATCGAGGTCGTGCTGGTGGCCGTGGGCCTGTTTGCCGTGGCCGAGGCCCTGCACGGCGTGCTCTATGAAGGCCGCAGCACCGAGACCCGCAACGCCATGAGCAGCCTGATCATGACACGCGAGGACTGGAAGCGCTCCTGGCCGGCCTGGCTGCGCGGCACGGCGATCGGCTTTCCCTTCGGCTGCGTGCCGGCAGGCGGCACGGAGATTCCGACCTTCCTGTCCTATGCCGCCGAGAAGAAGCTCTCCAAGCATCCGGAGCAGTTTGGCCGCGAAGGCGCCATTGAGGGGGTGGCCGGCCCGGAGGCAGCCAACAATGCCACTGTGACCGCGCTGCTGATCCCGCTGCTGACCCTGGGCATTCCCACCACGGCCACGGCGGCCATCATGATCGCCGCGCTGCAGAACTACGGCATCCAGCCCGGCCCCGCGCTGTTCCAGACCAGCGGCGCACTGGTCTGGGCGCTGATCGCATCGCTCTACATCGGCAATGTGATGCTGCTGGTCCTGAATCTGCCGCTGGTGAACCTGTGGGCCAAGCTGCTCACCATTCCGCGTCCGGCCTTGTATGCCGGCATCCTGGTCTTTGCCACGGTGGGCGTGTACGGCATGCGCCAGAGCCCCTTCGATCTCGTGCTGCTCTATGCCGTGGGGCTCGTGGGGCTGGTGATGCGCCGGCTGGACTTTCCGGCTGCCCCCGTGATCGTCGGCATGATCCTCGGGCCGCTGGCCGAGGCGCAGCTGCGCAATGCACTGTCGATCGGCGAGGGCCGCTTCACGGTCTTTGTGGAACGGCCTTTGTCGGCCGGACTGCTGGCCATTGCGGTCGCACTGCTGGTGCTGCCCTGGGTGTGGCGGCGCATGCGCGCGGGGCGCGCTGCCGCGGCCTGATCCGCGCGGCCGAATCAGCTTTCGGCCAGCAGCTTCTCGATGGTGGCGTGGAATTCAGCCACCTCGGGCTCGCCCACGTAGCGCTTGACGATCTCGCCGCGTTTGTTGACCAGGTAGGAGGTGGGCGTGACGCGGGTGTTGTTCCAGGCCAGCGCCACTTCGCCCTTGGGGTCGAGCGCGACCTTGAAGGGCAGCTTGCGGGTTTCCGCAAAGTGCAGGACGAAGTCCGGCCGGTCGTGCTTCATGGCCACCGCCACGGTCTCGTAGCCGCGCGGCTTGAACTTGTTGTAGGTGTCCACCAGCATCGGCATCTCCTTGACGCAGGTGACGCAGTCGGTGGCCCAGAAGTTCACGAGCGTGACCTTGCCCTTGAAGTCGGCAGTCTGGATCTGCTGGCCGGTGATGGTGCCGATCGGCACGGCGGGCACGGCGTCACCTTGTTTTGCGCATCCGGCCAGGGCCAGGGTTCCGGCGGCAGCCAGGCTCAATAGAATCGTGCGGCGAGCGGGCGTCATGAGGGGTCCGGTCAGGAGAAGGCAATGCGAAGGATTCAAAGTGTAGTGATCGCCGCGCTGCTGGGCACCGCGGTGCAGGCCCATGCGCTGGACCTGTCGCGCATCAGCAATCAGGACGCGGCAGCCGGTTTGAAGGAGGCGCTGAACAAAGGTTCCGCCGCCGCCGTGGCCAAGCTGGGCGTGGCCGATGGCTTCCTGGGCAACCCCGAGGTGAAGATTCCCCTGCCCGAGGGCCTGAAGAAGGCCGAGCGCGCCGCCCGGCTGCTGGGCCGGCAGAAGGACTTTGACGAACTGGTGGTGGGCATGAACCGCGCCGCCGAGCAGGCCGTGCCCCTGGCCAAGCCCCTGCTGCTGGATGCCGTGAAGAGCATGAGCGTGGACGACGCCAAGAAGATCATCAATGGCGGCGACGACTCCGTGACCCAGTTCTTCAAGGGCAAGACCGAGAAGCAGCTCGGCCTGAAGTTCCAGCCCATCGTGAAGCAGACCACCGACAAGGTCGGCCTGGCCAACCAGTACAACAAGCTGGCGGCGCAGGCGCAGAGCTTCGGCATGGTCAAGGAGCAGGACGCGAAGATCGAGAGCT